>NZ_CAWPRX010000014.1:0-28483 GCF_963890365.1 Tychonema sp. LEGE 07196
CTCTCCCCCTCTCCCCCTCTCCCCCTCAATCACAATACAGAATCTAGATGCACAACAGCTTATGATATAGTTCTACTTTTGAGAATCAGCTATTCCGAATCTCAAATCTCAAATCTCAAATCTTAAATGGTATTAATAGCCCGCTTGCACAAGTTTCTGACGGCGACTGTGGATGAAAAATCCCGATCGCGCACAATATTTTGGTTGACCCTGAGCTTGACATTTGCCGCAATTTATGGTTTCTTAGGTATCGAGCAAGCCTTCAGCGCCGAGTATGTGGTGCAAGACGATGCGAGGCAGCACGTTTTCTGGATGATGCGGTTTGTCGATCGACAATTATTCCCCAACGATTTCATTGCTAACTACTATCAATCAGTCGCCCCGGCAGGATACAGCACGCTCTACAAGATAGCAGCAACAATTGGCATTCACCCGCTATTCTTGCACAAAATATTGCCGCTATTTCTCGGCTTAATCTCGACTTATTACTGTTTTGGGCTTTGCCTAGAAATGCTGCCGGTGCCGCTGACTGGATTTATCGCATCTTTGCTGTTAAATCAGCATATGTGGATGACTGACGATTTGGCTTCCACAACGCCAAGAGCTTTTATCTATCCGATATTTCTGGCTTTTTTATATTATTTGTCGCGCAGTTCGTTGCTGCCTTGTTTGGGGGCGATCGCCCTAATCGGACTATTTTACCCTCCTTACGCCTTGGTTGCTGCCGGAATTTTAGTTTTGCGGCTGCTATGCTGGGAAAACGGCCGTTTGCGCTGGTCGGGCGATCGCACAAATTACCTATTTTGTGCTACAGGTTTGGGAATAATCTTTTTAGTAATGCTGCCCTATGCCTTAGATAAATCTGAATTTAGCCCGACTTATACCGCAGCCGAAGCCAAGAAAATGGGAGTATTTGCACCAGACGGCAGAAATGCTTTTTTTCGTCCAAATCCGGTAGATTTTTGGCTGACTGGTAGGGGCAGCGGGATGTTTCCCAAGTCGCTGTTTACGCCTGTAACTCACTGTGTGGGACTGTTATTTCCGCTGCTGCTGTTTTGGCGATCGGCCTTTCCCTTAGCGAGTCGCATTAGTAGCAAAATCTGGCTGTTACTTCAGCTATTTCTAGCATCATCGGTGATGTTTTTAGCAGCTCACGCCACCATTTTTAAATTATATCAACCCGGACGCTATACTGCCTACAGCTTGCGATTTATTATTGTTTTGATAAGTGCGATCGCCCTAACGTTAATTATTGATGGAGTCGGTCATTGGGCATCAAAAACCGAAACAACATTTCAATTCAAAAATTTAGTTGTACTAATTACCACAGCCACAATCGGTGTTGCCGTTGTGTTTTATCCCTGTTTTGTTGAAAACTTTCCTACAGTCGGGTATGTAGAAGGTAAAATGCCGCCTTTGTACAAATTTTTTCAGCAACAACCTAAAAATATCTTGATTGCTTCAATCGCCTCCGAAGCCGACAACATACCAACGTTTAGCCAGCGTTCTGTTTTGGTAGCAAAGGAATATGCAGTGCCGTATCAAAAAGGCTACTACAGCAGATTTCAGCAGCGAGTTAGCGATTTAATTCGCGCTCAATATACGGAAAATCTGGCTGTTTTGCAAAATTTCATTAACAGCTACGGAATTGATTTTTGGATGCTCACTCGGAATGCTTTGACTCTGGAGTATGTAGAAGATTACGGCTGGATAGATGACTTTGATGCGACACCGGAGGCGATGCTTGCTCTCAAACAAGGGAAAATTCCCGCAATAGCTCCAGCAATGACAAGTTGTGCTGTTTTTCAAAATGAAACTATATTAGTTTTGGAGGCATCATGTATTGTGAAACTTGGTGGGAATTAAGGCGAGGCAGATCCAAAGAATCTGTATTCCCCGGCTGCGATCGGGAATAGACCTCTTGCAAAAGTCCTTTTAATCTGACAGAAGAGCACCATTCGTGTGGAAGCTCTTAAAAACCGGGTTTCTGAACTTCAGATATAGGTTTTGATGCGGTTTTTGCGGTCAGAAACCCGGTTTTTGCCACAGGTTCAAGATATGAGTTCAATCTTCTTGTGGGACGGGCTAGAAGGAAGATTTTTGTGGGATGGGCTTCTAGCCCGTCCTAACTATTTTTGCAAGAAGTCTAATGAGAAAAAACTGTTTGGATTCCTCAGCTACAATTGCTGCACGGATCGCCTGTAGGGGCGATCGCCCAATGCGCTATAATTCCCATAGCAGATAATGGTGCGGCTCAATGACACAAGTTCTCGATCGGGAAACTCTCGATGGGCGAGTGGTGCTCAACGGCACTTGGGAACAATTCAAGTTAATCCAGAAGGGTGCGGAAGATTCCCCTGGCGTAAAGTTGTCTTTTTTTGCAGGGGCGATCGAAATTACAATTCCGGGATTCCAACACGAAAACTTTTCGGAAATCATTGGTTACTTGGTGACAACTTTTTTGCTGTTGCAAGGCATTAGGTTTTACCCTTCTGGTTCCATGACGCAGGAGAAGACGGGAGAAGCTTCAACTCAAGCAGACAAATCTTTTTGTTTGGGAAAACCCAAGTTAATTCCCGACTTGTCGATCGAGGTGGTTTATACTAGCGGTGGACTGAGCAAGTTGCCAAAATATCGAGCTTTGGGCGTGCCAGAAATCTGGTTTTGGGAAGATGGCACGCTGCGGATTTATCACCTCCGGGAAGATGGCTACGAGGAAGTAATTGGGAGTCAACTCTCAGGATTGGAAACGCTGGATATCGATTTGCTAAGACGCTGCATTTTAATGGGTGAAACAGATTTGGCTGAAGCGGTTAAGGTTTTTGGGCAGGGCATCTCGACTGTCGGCGATTGAAATAGAAGATGCAGATACTTGACTTGTTTAAAAAATCGGGTATTTGCTGTTGCTGGTAACGATAAATATAGTTCTTTGTAGGGTCAATCCCCCTGTGGTTGTCGTCCCCTTTGGCTGTCTTCCCGATCGAGCTAAATATAGATCCGGGGTCAGCTTAGTAGAGAATGAAAAGTATACAAAGACCCGATCGCACATTTATTTCTTCCACAAAAACATGGCAACAGTTTACGTCAACCCGCAAACAGGTAGCGATGGAGCCGCCGGCAGCCAATCGGCTCCCTTGAAAACGATCGCCCGCGCGATCGCCCGCGCTGCATCGGGAACAATTATTCAGCTAGCACCGGGAACTTACAGCGCAGCCAGCGGCGAAAAATTCCCCTTGGAAATTCCCTCTGGAGTCAAAGTTATCGGTAGCGAAACTAACAAAGGAAGCGGCACTCTGATTCAAGGAAGCGGCAAATTTGTCAGTCCCACCGCAGCCAGTCAAAATATCACAATATTGCTAGCAACCGATGCCGAATTGCGCGGCCTAACTGTCACTAATTTGGAGAGTCGCGGCACCGGAGTCTGGATTGAGTCAACTTCTCCCACAGTGGCTAACTGCACTTTCACGCTTTGCAAGCGCGAAGGTATTTTTATCACAGGTTCGGCAAATCCTGCGATTCTAGACAACAGATTTGTACAAAACTCGGCGGCTGGCGTAATTGCGGCGGAAACTGCTAAGGGAGTAATACGGCGCAATGTTTTTCAAAATACCGGTTTCGGCATTTCTCTGCAAGATAAATCTGCTCCTTTGATTGTTGATAACCAAATTTTGGAAAATCGCTCCGGTATTGTTTTATCAGGGGAATCTAAGCCGGTTGTGCGGAAGAATCGCATTGAAAAAAATACCGAAGACGGTTTGACTGCTGTGGGGAAATCGCTGCCAGATATCGGTACAGCTCAAGATTTGGGGGGCAATATTTTTCGGGATAACGGCGAATTAGACTTGCAAAACGCGACTGGGGTAAAGATTTCGGCCTTGGGAAATCAGCTCGATCCGGCGCGGGTGAAAGGTTTATTTGATTTGGGCAATGCAACGCCGACTCCGACACCAACTCCCACTCCAACTCCAGGGGGTGTCAAGTTTAGCGACACCAGCACGCACTGGGCTAAGGATTTTATCGATCGCCTCGCTAAGATGAATATTGTCAGCGGGTTTCCCAACGGCACTTTTAAACCTGACGAGAGTTTAACTAGAGCTCAGTATGCGGCTTTGCTGGCGAAGGCGTTTGAGTTGGCACCGCGCCGTGAAGCGACGGCTTTTAAGGATGTGGCGGCGGATTTTTGGGCGACAGCGGCGATAGTCAAAGCGAATCGAGGTGGGTTTTTGGCTGGATATCCCGATCGCACGTTTCGCCCGGAGCAAAATTTGACCAGAGCTCAGGCTCTAGTTTCTTTGGTAAACGGCTTGCAGTTGACGGGCGGCAATCCCAATTCTTTGAGCGTTTATGCCGATCGAGCTTTGATTCCCAGTTTTGCCACCGACTCCATAGCAACCGCCACAGAGCGCAAAATTGTAGTCAACTATCCCGCCCGCGACAAACTTTCCCCTGCCCGCGACATCACCCGCGGCGAAATATCGGCGCTGGTTTACCAAACCCTGGTAGCCACAAACCGGGCTGAGGCAATTAACTCTCCCTACATCGTCTAAGGCCATTGGGAATACCCGAATCGTCTGATGATTGTCGAACTCAACATTGCGAGCCCTTTTTTAAAGGCTCGCAATGTACTAAAGTGAAAAGTTAAGAAATTAAGTAATCCTTAAGGTTCGACTGTGAAATTATGGCTAAAATTCAATTTTCCCGCGGTATCGACGAAGATGTGCTGCCAGAAGTTCGCCTAACCCGTTCTAAAAGCGGAGCTCAAGGTACGGCCACATTTATCTTTGCAAATCCCAAGGCTCTCAGCAGCACCAGTACCCAAGAAATTACTGGAATGTACATGATCGACGAAGAAGGCGAAATCGTGACTCGCGAGGTTAACGCTAAGTTCGTAAACGGTCAGCCTGCGGGTTTAGAAGCTCTTTATCTGATGAGAAGTGCTGAAGAATGGGAGCGTTTTATGCGTTTCATGGAACGCTACTCCGCAGCAAACGGCTTAGGATTTAGCAAGGCATAATGGGTAGTTGGTGATTGGTGATTGGCAGAGTGCCAGTTGCCAGTTGCCGATTACTTAAAATACCAAATCATGACGCAAATTCCTCACCCAGATTTATCTAAAATAGCGGTAAATTGTGCGATTACTACTATTAGCGATACGCGCTCTCCTGACACAGATAATAGCGGCTTGTTAACGAAGAAGCTGCTAAAAGATGCAGGGCACTCAGTGGTAGCTTACACTGTTGTTAAAGATGATGCGGCAAAAATTGTCTTGCAAATGCAGGCGTTTTCCCAACGCGAAGATGTGGACGCAATCATTTTTAACGGCGGCACAGGAATCGCTCCCCGCGATACGACTTACGATGTGATGGAGAGTTTACTAGACAGGATTTTACCGGGATTTGGGGAGATATTTCGGTTTTTGAGCTACCAAGAAATTGGTTCGAGGGCGATCGCCTCTCGCGCAGTTGCAGGGGTGTATCAAGGTAAATTAGTCTTTTCTCTTCCGGGCTCTAGCAATGGCGTAAGGCTAGCCGTGGAAAAGCTAATTTTACCGGAGTTAGTTCACTTGGTGACGCAGTTGCGCGGAGGCTGAGGGAGAAAGTTCGGGCGATCGACTGACAATCAAGCATTTTGGTTGCAAGCCCTCCGATGCCTCCGCAGAGCGAGAAAAAAGCTTTGAATCCTCATCGCAAGTTCCCGGGTCGATCGGTGAGGTCCCTTTCTTCAATCTCTTCAATCTCTTCAATCTAAAATCTAAAATCTAAAATCTAAAATCGACTGACTGCATTCACCGCAAGAAACGGGTGGCTTTGAGCGTACTCTATGGCTAAAGTGAGGAAACATCAAAATTCCCTTGACTTAGACTAGATGATTTCGATGAAAAATGCGAGTGTCTGTGTTAGCGAAGATTATCACCGGATTGCTCGGGCGATCGCCTTTATGCGACAAAACCACCTAAACCAGCCCAATCTGGCAACTGTGGCCCAACACACAGGACTTAGTGAATATCATTTTCAACGGCTATTTACTCAATGGGTAGGCATTAGCCCCAAGCGGTTTTTGCAATATCTGACAGTTGAATATGCCAAGTCAAAAATCGCTCAGACGAAAAGCCTTCTAGACCTAACATTGGACGTGAAGCTATCGAGTCCCGGACGATTGCACGATTTATTTGTGAACTTAGAAGCAATGTCACCAGGGGAGTTCAAAACAGGCGGATCGGGTTTGCAAATTCGTTATGGTATTCACGATACTCCCTTTGGGAAATCTCTAATTGCTACAACTACTCGCGGTATTTGTAATCTTTATTTCTTGGAGACAACAGACGAACAAACCGCCGAACAAAGACTGCGATTAACATGGAAAAACGCTGAAATTATTTGCGATCGGGAAGCCACTGAATCATGGCGCGACCTGATTTTTAAGTCAGAAACTATCAGCGATCAAAAACCACTAACGCTGTTGGTAAAAGGCACTAACTTTCAGATTCAAGTTTGGCGAGCACTTTTGAAATTGCCGTTTGGGGCGATCGCAACTTATCAGACTGTAGCTCAAATGGTAGCTCGCCCAACTGCTGCTAGAGCTGTCGGAAATGCGATCGGTAAAAATCCGATCGGCTATCTAATTCCGTGTCACCGAGTCATTCGAGAATCTGGAGAACTCGGTGGTTATGCCTGGGGAGTAGAGCGTAAAACAGTCATGTTAGGCTGGGAAGCTAGCCAGACAATCTGCGGAACCACCCTCCCAGGAATAGAGCGCTCTAACGGTGTCAATTACCCGCAGCAGACTACCTCCGATCCTAACACATAACATCTGTGCGCGCGGGAGTTGTTGTGCTGCGTCGCCTAAAAAACTTTTAAGAACCTCATTTCCTTTGCTAATTCAAGGGCTGCGATTGTCTGTTCCCGACTGACACTAGGAAAATGATCTAGAAATACATCTAATGAATCACCAGCCTCAAGATAATCAAGTAGGGTTTTCATTGGCACGCGAGTCCCAACAAAAACAGGGGTTCCCCCCAGAATATCGGGGTCGCTATGAATAACACGGGATGTTAATGTCATAACAAATTCAGCCAACAGGCTACCAGTTTTTACAGCAATTGTATCTTAAATTCATTTAATTTTCTTGAGCATAATGCCAAACCAAACATCGCCAACACTTTTACCCGTTTAGGCTGGGAAGCTAGCCGTACAATCTGCGATCGATCCCGATCGCATTACTATTGTTGCTACTTGCCTTTGACATCGATCGCCAATAAATTTCAGAGTGCCTGGGGTCGATCGATATAAACTAGAAGTATTGTGTATCGCTAATTTTTGCAATGATATTGCCCACCGGATCTCGTTCTCCCGCCCTGTTCCAAACTCTTTCGCTGGTAGCCGATCCGATCGCATTTTTCGACCGCAACCAAGCCAAATACGGCGATACATTTACGGCCCGCGTACTGGGGCCCGCTTCGCCCCCCGTCGTGTTCCTCGGCAATCCAGAAGCCGTTCAGGCAGTGTTTACCACCTTGGCTGATGCCTTTGAATTTGGCAAAGTCACCAACGTATTTCGCCCGCTGGTGGGAACAGAATCGCTCATTATGAACGAAGGGGCGCGACACCTGCGACAGCGACAGCTATTAATGCCGGCGCTGCATCGAGAACAGTTGCACAGTCAAGGGCACTTGATTGTGGATTTGACGCGAAAGCAAACACAGAATTGGAAAGCCCCAGAGGCGATCGCCGTGCGGCAAGAAATGTCAGAAATTTCGCTGCAAGTAATCCTGCAAGTCGTCTTCGGATTGGTGCCTGGAGAGCGCTACGAACAGCTCAAACACTTGCTCAGCGAACTTTTAGAAGCAATTACCTCTGAGCTGTACTCAATCCAATTTTTCTTTGAACCGTTACAGCAAAATTTGGGTTCTTGGAGTCCGTGGGGGCAGTTTTTGCAGCAAATGGCGCAGATTGACTCGCTGATTTATGCAGAAATTGCCGAAAGGCGATCGCACCCTCTCGATGCGTCTCGCACGGATATTTTGTCAGTGTTGATGATGGCGCGCGACGAAGCAGGCGAATCCATTGGCGATCGAGAATTGCGCGATCAGTTGATGACGCTGTTGCTGTTGGGACACGAAACCACCGGATCTGCCTTGACTTGGGCGTTTTATTGGCTGCATCAGTTTCCCGAATCTCTCGCTAAGTTGCGCCGCGAGTTGGATGAATTGGGCGAAAATCCCGATCCGATCGCACTTTCGCAGTCGCCCTATTTAACCGCAGTCTGTAAAGAAGCGCTGCGGGTTTATCCTATCGCCTTAATTTCGCAGCCGCGCAAGGTAAAAAGGGCGATCGAACTTCAAGGCTATACCTATCAACCGGGAACCATTTTAATTCCCTGCGTGTATTTGGCGCACCGCCGCCCTGAAACCTACGAAAATCCGGCTTTATTCAATCCCGATCGCTTTTTAGATCGCAAGTTTTCCGCGTCTGAATATTTACCGTTTGGAGGCGGGAGTCGAAGCTGTATCGGGATGGCGCTATCGATGTTTGAGATGAAGCTGGTGTTAGCAACAGTGTTGTCGGCGCGGGAATTTGTCTCAAATCTCGATCGGGCAATTCGTCCAGCCCGCCGGGGAATCACCTTTGTGCCGCCCGATAGGTTTCGATTAACCGTTGTGGGCGATCGGCGTTAGATTCACTTCAGTAAAACGCCGTGTCAAGCAAGATATGTTATATCAATTCCGGTTGCACTCCTCATGATGTTGACTGTTAACTGTTGACTGTTGACTGTTGACTGTTAACTGTTGACTGTTAACTGTTGACTGTTGACTGTTGACTGTTGACTGTGAATCGAACAACTGAAAATTGCACCGAGATAGGTGGTGACTTGTAAAAATCATTCATGAATTGCCCTCTAATTTATCATTCCGATGCAGCCGGAAACGATATTATTCGATGAAAATCCCAGCAACTTTGTCTCCATTCATAGTCATGTGGGCTACAAATTCATCTCCACCATCTTCAAAACTCAGCTTCCACAAATAAATCGGACAATTACCTTGTTTTATCTCGCCAAAATAAGTAATTGAATATCCCTTTTCCATGCGTGAAGCGAGCTGTTCGCTAACATCGTCAAACATTTTTTGTGTAATGCTCGCTTTGTAGCCTGCATCGCCCACTGTGGTAAAAAGCTCGTAATTTTTCGATGCCGTGGCATCCAAAATAACCTGCAAACAATCGAGGACTTTTTGAGAGGGGGCTGTCGGGTTCATGAAGATGTCCTTCTTTTAGGGTTCCATCGAAATCTTCTAGCTCAGACTGCTGTCTAAGGCTTAATTGTACCGCAGTTGCGATCGAATTAGGTAAGTTGATGTCGAGCTCGCGGAATGAATAACCGACCAACTCCCATATAATTGTCAACATCTAGAACAATCTCAACAAGACGCTCAACACATCGCTCTCGGTAGTCAAATTCATCAAGGGCGATCGATATCTGCAATTGTCAATACAGGAAACGAATCTGCTGTATTTTCCTCGCGCATCACCTGTTCGAGCGAATCATCACCTTTCATGTTTCGGTTGGCTGTGAGAATCATCATTTGATGTTGTTGAGCATAACGCCAAACCAAACGATCGCTAGCTTCCATCGATAGTCCAGCTTCCCTGAAAGTGACAAATCGGATCGACACGAGTTCAAGCCAGCCGAGTTTTGTCAAGCTTCCCAGCAAAAGAAGAGCATAGCCGTCAAGATTAAAGTCAACTAGAAAAGTCATCATTGCTATGCGGCACGTCTGGCTTTTTGCTCCTCAAGTTTTGCCCAAAGAGCTTCTTGTCCGGGCTTGTGCGGCATCATTGCAATGCGATCGAACCGTTCGCGGTTGCGATTTTCCCAATAGGAGCGAATTTCTGCTCTTGTTTGCAATACCTGTTGATATTCAGTTTCAAGTCGATCGCGATTAGCTTCAATGTAAGACATAGCAGTGTTAATTTGATCGTCTGTCAGGTTAAATTTATTACGAATCAATTTTGGTGAATACTCAGCTTTCAGAAAATCTATGACATCGTATAGAGTCAATCGAGTGCCTGAAATCGTCAGTCCTCGTTCTGTACGAATAATAGTCGCTTGTGTGTCGGATACCGGAGTCATACCTATAACCTTTTAGGCTTCGACTCTATTGTATCTCATGTAACAAGCTCATAAAACACAATCTAAAAATTTAACTTAAACCGAAAGGAGAGTTGCATGAAAGACATACAAAACATTATTCAAGGAAGGAAAGCAAGACCAGTACATCCGGGCGAGGTCATTTCAGATGTGCTTGAAGATATTGAAATGACTCAAACTAGGTTTGCTGAGATACTGGGTGTATCTCGCCGTAGTGTGAACGAAATTGTTTTAGGTCAAAGACCAATTACAGTAGATATGGCAATTCGGATTGGGAAAGCGTTGGGGAATGGCCCTCAACTGTGGCTTAATCTTCAGCAAAAAGTTGATATCTGGGATGCAGTGCAAAAACATAGTGAAGAGTACGAAAAAGTATCTACGGTAGCATAGCGCGATATGCTAATCTCAGCATTCGGCGGTTGAAACCGCTCCTATACAAACCAAGTCCCAGCAGAGAGGGACTTAAGAGATAGTTGATGACAATTGAAAAATGCCATCAACTACCAACATTTTTCAAACATCAAACCTAACTATTTACTGCTTCAGCAACAATAGTCCGGTGTCGGACTGTATTGCAAGTGATTGTCGGCATCGCAAAACCAGAATCAACCAAAGCCTGCTGAATATCCAACCCAAAATACTGATCCAAATAAGGCTCCGTACTCTTGAGCAAAGTCAAAATATAAGGAGGCATTTTAGCATAAACTTCCGACTGAGGATTCATATCCATAATTGTCAAATGTCCGCCCACACGCAGCAAACGCCTCGCTTCCCGGAACACTTCTCTAGTAGCTTTCTGCGGCAACTCGTGACAAACCAGACAAATAGAAACCAAATCAAAAGCAGCCGCAGGTAAACCAGTAGATTCAGCAGCAGCGTGCACCCAAGTCGGAGATTTTTGATTTAAAGATTCAGATTTTCTTTGTTGAGAACGGTATTGAGCAACTGCTAAAAAATAAGGCGACAAATCAACACCGACCATCTTTGCTTCCGGGTAAACATCTCCAAGCGCAAAGGTACTCATTCCTACGCTGCATCCCAAATCGACAATATCTTGCGGTGTTTTGGCAATTTTAGATTTGACAATTTCGTGATAGCTGGCGCGGAGTTTGGCATCGCCTTCTGCACCCGCTTCTGGCCAAATTCCCGCATGAACTGCACGGGCTGCAACTTCAACTTCTGTGGCAGCTTCCCAACTCATATTACCTTTTTCGTAGGCGTGAAATGAAGTTAGATAATATTTCGGGTAAACAAGATCGGGATTTTCTACGCTGAGCAATTCTGCATCCCAATTCCGAGCTAAAAGTGCTTGGGCTTCTTGTCGCCAATGCACGCCGATTTTTTCAGCTCTTCCAATCATCATTTCCCGCGCTTGGTGTTTGGCTAGAGCGGCCAAAGGTTTGATGGAGAGTACGCCGTTTACTAAGCGCGATGCTAATCCCGGAGTTTTGTTAACTGCAACAGTCATATTTTAGGTTTTTCTTTTTTGCGCTATCAATTTTAACATATTTACGCAATTTTAGTCGGTATGTATAATGAAACTTAACTTTTTTAAATGAACCGCTCCAGGCCGCAGAGAACGCAGAGTTAGAGAGGAGATAAAAAACAGATGTAGTGCAAAACTGGCTCTCGCTGTTTAATTGTTATTGGCACTTGTCTACTTAATTCTGCGGATTTTACCGAAAATCTGGAATCGGATTTGTGGGAGTTGGAGTATTTGGAAGAACACTTTTAAATCTGGCTATTCAGGAGTTTGTGATGAGCAAATCTATTGTGGAATTGGTTGACAATTTGCCGTCTTCTGGGATTACTGTGATGATGCTCAAATCCCTCGATTTTGTGGTTCCCGGCGAGTGGAATAATCTCACCGGTTTTGATCGTACTATTCGATCGCTCACGGGGGAAACAGATGGCGCATTAGTCCAAAAAATTCGCAGCAGGGCGATCGAGCTTTACGCCAACTCCAACGAGCCTTATCAAGGTGCAGTCAAGCTTTACCAGCTTGCAGACAGCGCCGACAGTGCCTTGGGCGCAACCGCTATGGCAAATAAAATCGGCGAAAAAATCGGCTTTCTCTCGTTTATGAGCCGCCTCACTCCCAAGGCTGACACCACTCAAACTATAGATTTATGCGTCAAAGTGGCGATCGAACTCATAGTCTTTTGCAAGCTTAACAATATTTCCCTTAACAACGCGGGAAGCTTTGCCAATCACTTATCACAATACAAAGACGAATCTCTAATGCGGATGGCTGCATTAGTATGCGCTGACGGTTTAATTCCCCTCGGCCCGGACTTCCTTAGAGTAGCGCAAAATACCCTAGGCGGCTTAAATCCTTCAACCTTGCAGCAAAACTCAACATTCCAAAACATCAGCAACCTAATTCCCGGCGCAAATAACGCCCAAAAATTCGGATTCGTCACAACAACCTTCGCCTCAGCCCAAGGTTGGATGAACAATTTAGTGCAGTCTCGCAGCTTAACTCCCGCCACAGTTTTAGGAAATCTCAAGCAATACGTTGATGTTACCGATGACAAATTGGATTATGTCGCCGCATTTTTGGACATGACTACCAATTATTACGAACATACGGGAATTCAGACGGTTGCTCGCCAATTGATCGATCGAGCTTATGCTGAAATAGCCTTTGGCACATACTAGAATATAGCATTTCGGGCGTTGCGATATCGGTAGGGACACGGCTTTTGGAGTGTCCCTACAGCCCTACAAATCAAGTCCGCCTGCACGAATTAAGAAACCCTCGATCGCAATGTGAGTTAAAATAACCAGATTATGTTTAGCAAACTACTTTTAATCGCATT
Organism: Tychonema sp. LEGE 07196; assembly: GCF_963890365.1. Lineage (NCBI taxonomy): Bacteria > Bacillati > Cyanobacteriota > Cyanophyceae > Oscillatoriales > Microcoleaceae > Tychonema > Tychonema sp. LEGE 07196. The sequence goes on from NZ_CAWPRX010000014.1 coordinate 12,969, forward strand.
GTGAAAAACAAATCGCTTCCTTCATCAGTAACAGTCAAGCTTGGCAAATTTGTCTGGACATCAATGTGGCAGTTAATGATGTCAAAACTAGCACCGCCCGATCGCACGGGAGCATACATTCGCCCCAGCAGCAGTTTCCGCAATTTTGTCTCGACAGCGCCAGAAAACCCTTACGGGCCCGCCACGGCACGATATCGCCTGTTTGTGGGTACGGGATGCCCTTGGGCGCACCGCACTCTGGTGACGAGAGCGCTCAAAGGGCTGGAAGATGCGATATCCGTGTCGGTTGTCTATCCTTCGGAAGGGGGGATGTGGGTGCTGGAGTCGGAGACTTTTGGCTGCAATACGATGCCGCAAATTTACCAGTTGGCATCACCGGGCTATCAGGGGCGGTGTACGGTGCCGGTGTTGTGGGATGACTCGCAAAAGGCGATCGTCAATAACGAGAGTTCGGAAATTATTGTGATGCTAAACTCGGAGTTTAACGAGTTTGCTAGCAATCCTGAAATGGATCTTTATCCTGTGGATTTGCGATCGCAAATTGACGAGTGGAATGAGAAAATTTACCAATCGGTGAATAACGGCGTTTATCGCTGCGGTTTCGCGCAATCTCAAGCTGCTTATGACTCTGCTTGCAGCGAATTGTTTGGTGTTTTGGACGAGATCGATCGATCGCTCTCGATGAATCGTTATCTTTGTGGCGATCGGGTGACATTAGCAGACGTGCGACTGTTTACTACTCTATTCCGTTTTGATGCAGTTTACTACAGCTTGTTCAAATGCAATGTGCGCCGCATTGAGGATTACGAGCATTTGGGAGCTTATCTGCGCGATTTGTATCAGTTACCGGGTGTTGCGGGTACTTGCGATTTGGAGGCTGTAAAACGCGATTATTACGGCAATTTGTTTCCGTTGAATCCAGGCTGCATTATCCCCGTTGGGCCCGATGCGGGGAGTTTGCTCAAATCGCACGATCGCGCGGGTATCAAAAACCCGGTTTCTTCGTAAAATCTCGTGAGGATGCGTAAATTATTGTAGAAACCCGGTTTCTGGGATTTGGGGGTGATGTGTGAAGCCTCAGAAACCGGGTTTCTCTCCAAAATCGGCTGGGGATGCCAAAATTATTGCAGAAACCCGGTTTCTTGGACTAAGCCCAGGGACTCAAAAACCCGGTTTAGCTAGTTTACTTAGGGCTTGCTGAATAAGCCTAAAACCTTTAGAGAAAAAAACTTTGACTGGTTTTAACGCTCCGCGTGTGCAAGCTTATGAGCTAAAATCTGTCCAAAGCCTAGTACAACATCACTTTCGTAATGTACCGAAAAGTTGACTAGGGCCCCAAACCCGCCATCCAACTTTGACTTGCCTTTTGAGGGGCAATTGTTAGAAGATAATCGTTGGGTAATCATGGCTAAACTAATTCCGTGGTCAGCATTTGAAGCAGAATATGCTCAAAACTTTTCCGTAGATATGGGAACTCCAGCGAAATCTTTTCGGATGGCATCTTCGAGCATTAATTATTAAAGAAAAGTTAGGAACCAGCGATCGCGAAACAATAGAACAAATCAGAGAAAACCCATACTTACAATACTTTATATGCATGACCAGCTATCTTCTGTCAAGCACCCTTCGACTCATCAATGTTGGTTCATTTTCGACAGAGAATAGGTGTCAACCAGAGGAAATAAAATCAATGAAAAAATGGTCAAAGAGCAGACCGAAGCACCAGGCAAAGTAGTCGATAAAAAGTCATCGGACATCAGCGAGCCGAAAAATTAAGGAAAATTAATATTAGACGCAACCTGCGCGCCAGCCGACATTAAATATCCTAACCACTTAGGAATATTGAATCAAGCCAGGGAACAAACCGAAACAATCATAGATGCTTTGCACAGTCAAATTCAGTCACCCGTAAAAAAAAAGTCAACAGTTATGGATGTATGAAAATAAAACACATAGTGTTGAGAACAGAATAGTAATACCAATTTCAAAAAATAATGCAACAGTATTCTTGTCCCCCCCGCGAGCTCGGGGGGGCTAGGGGGGGTCGGAGACTATTGCATGATTTTAGAGAAATGGTATAGAACCCATTTGACATCTTTGAGTTTTTGGGTTGGGTGACGAGAAATATAGAGAGAAACTGGTTTCTGAGATTTACGCTCATGGCGAGAAACCGGGCATTCTTGGAGTTTTTGGTTGGGTGACGAGAAATATAGAGAGAAACCCGGTTTCTGAGATTTACGCAGAATAGATATCAAATGGGTTCTATAAGTTTAACAAAACCACACATCCGCCCGATCGTTAGAGGAAAAGCCGGGAAATCAGTCGAATTTGGGGCAAAGCTGTCAGCGAGTTGTCGTAACGGCTATGTATTTCTAGACCGGATTAGTTGGGATAATTTTAACGAATCTGTAGACTTAAAAACACTCTTTAGAAGAATTTAAATGGTTCACAGGCTTCTATTCCGAATCAATTCATGTAGATCGAATTTATCGAACTCGCGAGAATCGAGCTTGGTGCAAAGAAAGAGGAATTAGAATGAGTGTCCCCCCTTTAGCAAGGCCCTCGACAAATATTAGTAAGTCAACGAAGAAACAAGCTTTAGAAGACAAGAGAATTCGTAACTCAATTGAGGGCAAATTTGGGAGTTGCGTAAAAGAAGATTCAGCCTCGGTAGAGTGATGGCTAAACTTTCTAATACTTCTCTATCCCACCATCGCCATAAATTTTTTGGTGATGAATCTTTCGGCCCAGAAGAAGGCAGGCTTTTTGGCTTTTTTATGTCTATTTCAGAATATACACTTTTTTTCCTGTTTTCCACCTGTGATGATTAATAAAGATTATGCTTTGTATTAAATAGACCTCTTGCCAAAAAAGATATATGTTATAATTAAAGGTTTTGAGTTTTAGACCCAGAGCTAACTCATAATTGTAAAGTGCTGATATAACCTGCAATCTGCTTCACTTAAGCCAAAGCCTTTATTATAGCATAAAATTATTTTGCAAGAGGTCTAATAACGTAAGCAAAGCTTATATTATCAAGGGGCTCGCGAGTTCATTCATCTTTCTAAATGCTGTTTTCTTACTTTTTCAGCAAGCCCTAATTAAAGTTTACCATTATGTAACTCAAACCTCAAATTACCATTTCCGACCATTTTTTATACTTAAAATATGCCAGAATTGAGCCGACGAAACATCATCAATTAATTGATATTATCACCCTCTCAATTTGTGCCGTGATTTGCGGTGCTGATACATGGGTGGATATCGAAAGTTACGGGTTCTTCTAAATACGAACGGTTAAAGACAATTTGAGAATTGCCGAATGGCATCCCGACCCATGACACAATGGCGCTCCTTCTTTTCTCGCCTCAAACCTGAGCAATTTCAGCAATGTTTTTTGAGTTGGATTCAATCTATTAGCTGCTTCAAGGAGAGGAGAAGTAATCGCAATTGATGGCAAAGCTCTTCGCCATTCTTACTCTTGGAGAGCAGACAAAAAAGCGATTCATATGCTCCGTGCTTGGGGAACCAGTCAAAGATTAGTTTTAGGACAAGTTAAAGTCGATCAAAAATTAATAAAATCACAGCAATTCCGGCTTTACTAAAAGTATTAGAATTAAGTGGAAGCATTGTCACCAAGCTATGCGATGGGCTGTCAAAGGTCAATTGTGAAGTCAATTCTCGAACAAGGATGAGATTAGATAATCACCTTAAAAAAAATCAACCCTCCCTGTATGCCAGAATAGAAGCGTTGTTTAAAAAAACAATTAGACCAGGGTTTTCAAGCTTGACACGTGCAGCTTATTCGACAAAAAAAGAGAACAATCACTGTCGCTCATAAATCCGACATCACAACCATGTTAAGTGACATCAAAGAGCAGATATAGCCCGAAAATCAATGGGAGAAGCTTTATAGTATAGGTCTGATAGAATCCGTAAGAATAGTCAAGGGAAAAACAACTATTAAAACTCGTTATTATCTTAGTAGTTTACCCAAGGATGCTCAAAAATTTGGTGAATCAGTCCGCAGCCCTTGGGGAATTGATTTTTTTTTACATTGGTATTAAATGTAGGTTTTCGTGAAGATGATTGTCGGATGAGAAAAGATAATGCTCCGCAAAAGTTTGCTATAATTAGACAGATTTTGCTTAAGTTATGATCAAATAAAAACTTTCAAGACCAAAGCCAGAAATAAGCGACTTCGAGCCAGGTAGGATGATGACTATTTGACTAAGCTCCTGGCTGTTGCAGTCAACTAAATTCTCACGACTAACTCATTAATAACTATTATACCACTTGTAAACAGTGGTTGTAATATTTTTATTGTGTCAAAATTTACATTAGGTAAAAACCACCATTAATCAGTTCCTATTTTATCTAAAAAGTCATTACAAAACGTGTCTGTAGCTTCTTTGAATGGTGAATTTATCTCAAAATATACTCACCACTGATGAACAGTCTTCAATAAGATGCGTTCCCCCTACCTACTTATTGAGCCGATACGATCGCCCTCCCATTCAACCAAGCTTAGCTAAAATAAGCTATACTGTGCTCCGGGACTCCTCAACTCGAACAATCCACCGTTGTTTATGTCAAACTCATCCCTCCTCGCCCCTGGTTCCACCCTCGAAAAACGCTACCGCATCATCCGCGAATTGGGCCGCGGCGGCTTCGGGCGCACTTACCTCGCAGAAGATATCAACCGCTACGGCGAAAACTGCGTGCTCAAAGAATTTTCTCCGGTTGTTCACAGCCCCAAAGCGGCCGAATTGTTCGATCGCGAAGCGAATATGCTTTACAACCTCCAACACCCGCAAATTCCCCGCTTTCGAGAACTGCTTCGCACCGATTTGGGCGGTAATCCATCATTATTTTTAGTCCAAGACTACATCCCCGGTGAAACCTACGAACAAATACTTATATCTCGCCAACAGCAAGGTAACAATTTTACCGAAGCTGAAGTTACTCAACTGCTATTTCAAATTTTACCCGTTTTAGAATACATTCATTCTAAAAATTTAATTCACCGCGATGTTTCCCCCGACAACATCATCCAGCATAATGCTGACAAACTGCCATTTTTAATTGACTTCGGTTCAGTCAAGCAAATCGCAGCAACCGCCCTATTTCAGTTTAGGGGACAATCGGATACTGCGATCGGCAAACAAGGTTATTCGCCCGCCGAACAAATGCGACTGGGAAAAGTTACTCCCGCTAGCGATTTGTACGCTTTAGCCGTCACGGCTTTAGTGTTGCTAAGCGGCAAAAAGCCTCAGAAATTGTACGATATTCATAACAAAACTTGGGATTGGCGATCGCACGTCACCGTCAGTCCAAACCTGGGAACCGTGTTGGATAAGATGCTAGCAGAACAACCGGGCGATCGCTACCAGTCCGCAAAAGAAGTCCGCGAAGCACTCAAAGACCCAAAATTATCCCAAATTGGCAGCATGATCTCCCAAATGGTGACAATGAACTTTGTCGGTCGCCCCTTCAAATACAGCACTCAAACAGCTACCAACAACAGCCCTAACCCTCCTGTTGTGCAAAACAATCCAGTTGTTAACAGCAACACCAGCAAATTTAAGTTAATTCCTTGGAAATCAATAGCGAGTTTAAGCGTAGTTTTATTGCCGGGAATTATAGCTTTTAGTGCGATTACATCTGGTTTTAGTCTCCCCAAATTGCCAGAGATTCCAAAATTTACCGACCTGCAGCCTTCTTCAGATAAGTCTTTGGATGCAGAAATCGCTCGTCAAGAAAAGATTGGCAAGCGCCGCAAAAATCTTAATATCGAGCCGGATATTTTTTATAATAAAGTAGATGAATTGTTTTACAATAAATATCCAGAATTACAAGGTCGTACATTGACAGACAAGCCCGAAGATGCACCGATCAGGCGGAAATGGTATGAAGTTGCTGAGAATTTTCTGGATAGATTGGAGAAGGGAGAACAGTTTTGATATTTAAGATAGAATTAAGAGTGATTGAACCGCAGAGGGCGCTCTTGGCGCAGAGGGAGAAGGAAAAGGGCAAAAAAAGAGAGGGAAGAGAAAGAGAACTTTATCTGGTTTAATACAAATTGGTTAGGCAACGCACTTTTAGTTTTTTTCACAATGGATTGTATTCAACTTACAGGAATTCGCTGTTACGGCTACACGGGCTATTTACCTGAAGAGCAAGTATTGGGCCAGTGGTTTGAAGTGGATGTCACTCTCTGGCTCGATTTGTCGCCCGCCGGAAAAAGCGATGATATTAAACATACTCTCGATTACCGAAGTGCAATTACTCTGATCCAACAGCTTGTCAAAAACTCTAAGTTCTTATTGATAGAAAAGCTAGCAGATGCGATCGTCCAAGAGCTTTTAGAACTACCTTTAGTCGAAAAAGTTAAGCTCCAACTCTCAAAACCTGCCGCTCCAATCCCTGACTTCGGCGGCAGAATTACTCTAGAAATTACTAGAAGTCATTAGTTATTAGTCCTTAGTCCTTAGTCCTTAGTCCTTAGTCCTTAGTCTTTAGTCCTTAGTCCTTAGTCTTTAATCTGCATTAGTTTCTCACGAATGACTGATGACTCATGACTATTGATTAATTCACTGCTTCCCAGGCTCTAGCGAAAGGAATCTAGATCCAGAGGCTCTACCTCGTTTGGGGAAAGGGAGGCAGAGCCTCCGGGTATGCGTTACCAGGCTCTAGCCTGGTAACGAGTATAACTTTCCGAAGTGTTCACTAATGACTAATGACTAATGACTAATGACTAATGACTAATGACTAATGACTAATGACTAATGACTAATTACCACTTCAGCAAATTAAACTCTTCCATGTCTACGGTATTGCGGTTGCGGTAAATCGCCAGGACGATCGCCAAACCGACTGCAGCCTCAGCAGCGGCTACCGTCACTACAAACACCGTAAATACTTGACCTTTAATCTGTACGGGGTCAAGATAGTTGGAAAAACCCATCAGGTTTAGATTGACTGCGTTTAGCATCAACTCGATCGACATCAACACCCGCACTGCATTTCGGCTGGTAATTAAACCGTAAATCCCGATGCAGAAAAGTGCAGCAGCTAATAACAGGAAATACTGGAGTTGCAGTTGCATAAATTTTTTGAGTTGCTTTCAGTTAAAATTACTACAAAACAGACAGATCGGACTTCTTGCATAAATCCATGAGGTGCTTGTGGCGAACCCTACGCAAAATTAGGTGCGCCACAAACACCATAGAATTACTTTGTTTCGGGTGAGGAAACATCACCTGCTGAAACTAATTCGCGCGGCCGTTCTGGCAAGCTGAAAGCTGGTGTTTCTGATTGTTTGCTTGACAGTTCATCCGCAAAGAAATCGCGGCGGGCCAAGACAATTGCTCCTACCATTGCCATCAACAAAAACAGTGAGGCTAATTCAAAAGGTAGCAAGTAGTCTGTGAAGAAGTGTTTGGCGATCGTTACAATCGAACTTTCAGCCGGTGCTCCTGTTATCGGCACGATCGCCCAAGGAGTAGACACTACCATCGTACCCAAAAGCGCAAACAAGCCAGCACAAACCACTGCGGTTGCTATTTGACGCACCCAAGCGTTGGAAATTACGCGGAAGTCTTCTCGTTTGTTTACCAACATGATGGCGAACAAAATTAAGACGTTAACTGCGCCAACATAAATCAATACTTGCGCGGCTGCTACAAAATCAGCATTTAGCAACAGGTACAAACCCGCAATGCTGGTAAATACTCCACACAGCAAGAATGCTGAGTAAACGATGTTGGAGAATAAAACTACTCCTAATGCTCCTGCAATCATCATTACAGAGAGTATGCCAAATGAAACAAGTTGAACCCCTTCGGCTAGATTCACAATTTTTAATCCTCTGTTAGTTGCTAATAGCTAATTGGTAATTTGGCCTTGGGCCTTGGGCATTTGTTATTTGTTATTTGTTATTTGAAAAATTACTAACAAGTAACCACTAACCGCTAACTACTAACTATTCCCGCGATGCCCCATGCCCCATGCCCCATTACCTACTTTTCGACAATTTCCTCTGGACGGAGACCGGCGCGGCGATCGGTGTAGGAAACTTCGTGGGGGTCGATGACACCTTTCGGCAAATAAGCAAATTCCCGCATCGGTGTCACCATCGGATCATCTGTAACCTTGTAGGGCAAACGTCCGAGAGCCACGTTATCATAATTCAACTCGTGACGCTCGTAAGCGGCCAACTCGTATTCTTCTGTCATCGACAAACAATTAGTCGGACAATATTCTACGCAGTTTCCGCAGAAGATACACACCCCGAAATCGATACTGTAGTGCTTGAGCTGTTTCTTCTTAGTTTCTTTGTTAAATTCCCAATCCACCACAGGTAGATTGATCGGACACACCCTAACGCAGACTTCGCAGGAGATGCACTTGTCAAATTCAAAATGAATTCTGCCCCGGAAACGTTCCGAAGGAATTAGTTTTTCGTAAGGATACTGCACCGTAATCGGCCGACGTCTCATGTGGTCAAAAGTAACAGATAGCCCTTGACCGATATACTTGGCAGCTTGAAGAGTTTCTTTGGCGTATTCGCCTACTTGATTGAGGAATTTTAGCATTGTGTTCTCTCTCTGTTCTTGAGTTTTTGGTAATTACTAATTGATAACAGGTAATTGGTTAACAGCTAATTTGTGTTAGCTATTGCCTTTTACCTATTATCAATTAACCGCCAAAAGCAAAGGGAAAGGCAAGTTTCAAAGCTGCGGTTAATAGCAAATTGACTAAAGCAACCGGAAGCAAAAACTTCCATCCCAAATTGAGCAATTGGTCAATCCGAACTCGCGGTAGAGTCCATCGCAGCAGAATTGCCAGAAACAGGAAAAAGTAGGCTTTCAGCATGGTCATTGTAATGCCCAGCAAGCCTGTAAGTACCTGCAACCAAGGGGTCGTTTCGCTCAATCCCAGGGCATTGGTGAGGACTCCGACAGGAATCGGGGATTCCCAGCCGCCGAGGTACAGAACGGCTACTAGCAGGCAAGAAAGGACGAGGTTAACGTAGGAAGCGATGTAGTACAGAGCAAATTTCATGCCTGTGTACTCAGTCTGATATCCTGCTACCAATTCTTCTTCTGCTTCCGGCAAGTCGAAGGGCAACCGTTCGCATTCTGCGAGGGCTGCGATCCAGAAAATTAGGAAACCTGCGGGTTGTCGCCAGACGTTCCAGCCGAGGATGCCGTAGCTGGCTTGTTGCTGTACGATGTCGATCGTACTGAGGCTGTTGGACATCATCACCACTGCCAATACTGCCAAAGCTAGGGGAATTTCGTAGCTGAGGGATTGAGCGGCTGCTCTGAGTCCGCCGAGGAGGGCGTATTTGTTGTTAGAAGCATAGCCCGACATCAGCAAGCCGATCGGCTGAATGCTAGAAAGAGCAATCCAGAGAAATATTGCTGTCCCAATGTCGGCGATGAGCATATGCTCTCCGAAGGGGACGATCAAGTAGGACAAAAACACTGGAATCACGACAATGACCGGCCCGAGCGTGAACAGCAGCGCGTCAGCTTTTGCCGGTACAATGTCTTCTTTGAATACCAACTTCAGCCCGTCGGCAACGGGTGCTAGCACTCCCAGAGGGCCGATAAATTCCGGGCCGATCCGCTGTTGAGCTGCAGCGGAAATTTTCCGCTCCAGCCAGACGCTAGTAAGTACCCCGAAGACGGCACCGACAACCATCAGTACCATCGGCAAAGGTAGCCAAAGCACTTGGGCGATGTCCGCCGGTAAGCCCAAATCGATCAGGGCTTCTACGAAACTTCCTTGTAAGTCAATTCCTGGGTTCATGTTTCCAGATCAATGAGCGATCGCCATATAATTTTTCACCAGTCCTTCGTAGGAGCAGGCTTAGGGAGCGGGTCTTTGTAAAGATTTTTAATGCTTTACCGCCTATAAGTATATCGTCCGAGGGCCCCGCAGAACGCACGGACGGGGTAAAGTTCTAATTATCTGAGATCCCAGTTTGGCTAATGAGCGGTAACTGATGGTTGATGGTTGACTGTTGGCTGTTGAGTGTTGACAGGAAAGCTGTTTAGTGCTAGACGCATAAATACCAAAGAAACCGGGTTTTTATGCGTTTCTGCCATCTGTAACGAAGTATTTTGGCAAAAACCCGGTTTCTGGACTACCCGTGGTTGTTTAGTCCTCTGAGCGAGATATAGCCCAAACAAAACGGCCCGCGAGTTAACTCGCGGGCCGTTTTAATGTTGTAAAGTGCCTTTCAAATGGCTTGAACCATTGATTTTACGTCACTTTTTCGATGGAACTGGGCAGAATCGAACTGCCGTCCAAAATGGGTATTTACCTTCCGATCGTTCACAGGTTTATCCCCTCTAATCCTCGGGGCGGGAACCATCTTTATCCCAAATGGGGGGATTTTCTAGTGATTGCTTTCCCGGCTAGACGACTAGAAACGTTTAGCTAGGGCATCCGTTGGGGGTTGTTATGCTGCTGTTAACGGAGTTAAGCGGCATACACTCTAAACCGAGCTCAAGAAGTTTTTAGGCTACAGCTACGGCTTTGCGAGCGAAAGGAACGATGTTGTTCGCATTTACTATTTTGTTTGAGCCGATATTAGCGAGAGTAGACTCCCTCTCGACCTGCATCACGGAGCAGCTTTCGCCACCCTGTCGAAACCATTACAGCCCCTCGTGTTCTCTTATCATAGCGAATATTTTGTTTAACGTCAATCGATTTTGGATTGAAGATTTTGGATGGGGGATTTTAGATTTTGGATTGTTTTACCAATAGTTTTGGGTGCACTACCAAACCAAGAAACCGGGTTTTTTACGGAGAATGAGGGTTTTTAGCGAATATTTTCGTTAAAAAACCCGGTTTCTCCACACCCGTGCGAGATTCCTAATGCAAATTTTCGTCCCAAACGCCGATGTAAATCCGATCGCGCTCGTTGCGTTCGATCGTCCCTTCGAGCGAACCCTTCCTAAATGTAAACCGATTAGTCCGGCGCTGCTGCACATCTCGGAACCCCTGCAAAATCTCCCGGCTTGCGCCGCCCACCATCCCGTTTAAGGCGGTTTTGACTACCAAATCGTCCACCGACGGGGCAAAAGAACCCTCTGTTTGGACTAATTTGTCGGAATCGCGATCGTAAATGTAGCCGAGAGTAATTCGGTTCGGCAATATTTCGTAAAGTGCGGTGCGAGTATTGGGCCAATAGCCCCGACCTTGAGAGTCCGTGGGTTGTCCCAATTCCGCTAAAATCTGACTTTCCGGCGTACCAACGGCATATCCGGGGATTGCGGGATTCCTCCGATTGCTGGTTGTCGGTTGGTCGCTGGGTGCGGGCGATCGATCGGGCGGCAACTCCTTATCAACAAGTTTTTCGGTTGGTTCTTCTGGGGGTTGTGTCTCCGCGCCTTCCCCTGCCGTTGTTGGGCCTGGGGCTGGTGTTGGCGAGATAGGAGTTTCTGCAGGGGTGGGAGTTGGAGTTTCAGCAGGGGCGGGAGTTTCACCAGCAGGCGGCGGAGTTTCTCTGGGAGTTGGAGTTGGAGTTGGTGCGGGTGTGGGAATTGGTGCGGGGTTGACGCGCGCGTCTGGATCTGCAGGGGCCGAAGTGCGATCGTCCTTCGCTACCGGTGCGGGTTCGGAAGGTTGCCGGTTGAGGAAAACCCTAGCAACACCGACCAAACCTGCAACTAACAGGGCGATCGCCACGAACCCCAAAATCAACCAAATCTTGCGATTGCTGCCCCCAGAAGACACCACAGCAGGCGCTGTTCTCACATTTGCAGGCGACTGAGCGCCATGTCCCGGCATCACCGCCACCGTCGGCCCAGTGTCCGGCGACTGCCCGCGCAGCAGACCCAGCCACTCATCCACGCTACCAGGGCGATTTTGAGCTTCTACAGTCATCCCCCGCATCACTGCTTGACTGACAGTCGTACTTAACTCAGGCCGCAAGTCGCGGGGTGAAGGCATCGGCTGGCTGGTACGGAGAATTGCAGCCACTGGCACTTGTGCTGTCAGCAGAGTATAAAGCGTCGCGGCCAGACCGTAAACATCTGTGGCGGGGGTATATTTTCCTTGGGCGAAATACTGTTCTGGCGGCGCGTAGCCGTCGGACACCATATTAGTGTGATTTTGGGTTGCACCTGCTGTAAACTCGCGGGCAATGCCGAAATCGATCAGCACGACTTCTTGGGTACCTTGGCGCAGGAGAATGTTTTGTGGCTTGACATCTCGATGCAGCAAGCCTTTTTGATGAACTGCTTTCAAAGCAGCGCCAATTTGAGTGATGTAGAGAATTGCCAGATTTTCTGGGAGGGGATTGTTTCCACCGACTACCTCGGCCAAATTCTGACCGGCAATGTAGTCCATCACCATGTAGGGCTGCCCGTCTTCGACAAAGAAGTCGCTGACGCGGACAATATTCGGATGGATGCAGGAAGCCAACCGCCTCGCTTCGTCTTGAAACTTGCGATCGAATTCGGCAAAATTTGGATCGCGCCGCAGAGATTCGTTGAGGGTTTTAATGACTACGGGCTGTCCTAAGTAGCGGTGATTGGCCCGGAAGGTAATCCCAAAGCCACCCCGCCCCAGTTCTTTTTCTAGGGTGTATTTTCCACCTTGTAAACTTTTGCCGATTAGCGCATCCATAGTTTCGGGCGATCGCGTACCAGATAATATCGCTGATTATGGCACGTATGGTGGGCCTAGTTACCAGTCTCAAGGGCGATCGCACTCTTCAATTGGTGTTGCCATTCCTTCTCGAATCGATTCCCGCATTCCCGGCACTGAGAGAAGATACAGTGTTTCCTGTACCGATGCCCAGTCAGATTCAGACAATAACACTGCATTGCTAGTCTGTCCAAGGGCGATCGGTTGATGCGACTCACTTACCGAATCGATCAAGTGCTGCAACTGCTTTTGAGCTTCCTTGATTGGAATCATAATCTTCCACCTGTCTAAATACAGTTTTCTAGATGATGTTGGCGGGCTGCAGACACTGCTACAACTGCCCTAGCAATCTATCGTAGTCTGTGTGCGAACCAACCCAAAACCAGATTACAGTGTCTCCATCCAACTGACTTCACAATATTTCTGGATCGAGTTCTTGGGTTTTACCTGCACGATACTCAGCCATTGCGGTAGCTGCGAGTTTAGCAAGAACATCTGGGGAACCGGAGAATGCTTTATCCCAGCGCATCTCGTCTTCAAGTTCTTCCAGAATCATGGAAGCGAGGGCATCTTGCTCGCTGGCAGACAATGTTTTCAACTTGGCTAACGCGCGATCGAGTAACTCAGTCATGGCTACCACGCTTTTACAATTAAAAATGGCATCCTATCCATTATCGCTTGTTTCAGGCAAGTTGAGCGTAGTCCGAACACGATCTTGGAATGCTGTTAAACTACCCTTAATTATGAGCGATCGTTCCCTTTCTGACATCTTGAGCCGCCATCATTGCATTGATATGGGTAAAGATGCGATCTAATTCCCCAATAGCGTCGAGTTCCGCTGCCTCTTCTGCCATTAGTCGATCTGCCTTCTTCTTCTCTAACAATTGTTCCATTCGCTGTTGGAGCGATTCACTAAATTTGAACAACTTCCACCGATCGACCTTTTCAATGCAAATCTCATGGATTAACGAGGAGAGTTTGTTGAGAATTGAAACCATTATCGGCTCCGAACTTCGGGTTTTAGGTAGTGACTAGATTATAGCTTTTACAGTCGTAGACGCACCATATCCAAATTCCGAGGCAACCAGGGGGGATTGCCCCTACTTTCACACCATATAAATCGGCTCACCGCACTCGCATGAAAATATAGAACCCATTTGATATCTATTCGTAAATCTCAGAAACCGGGTTTCTCTCTATATTTCTCATCACCCAACCAAAAACTCATAGAAACCCGGTTTCTCGCCCCTTTCGTAAATCTCAAAAACCAGTTGCTCTCTATATTTATCGTCACCCAACCAAAAACTCATAGAAACCCGGTTTCTCGCCCCTTTCGTAAATCTCAAAAACCAGTTGCTCTCTATATTTATCGTCACCCAACCCAAAAACTCAAAGATGTCAAATGGGTTCTATACTATCGAAATGCTGTTCTCGGAACCCTAGCGAGTTGGTAAGCGCCCCGACTGTCCAACAATTGATATTGATTTGGCTGCAATCCCAATTGCACAAATTTTTCGGGATATCCCAGCAACAAAATAGAGGGAGAAGTGGGGTTTTTAGAGTCCTTAAGGTAATCGAGCGCCCCTTTGAGAGATCGGTAGTAAGTCACGGGTTCTTCGGTATAAAAAACCAGACTTGGTTTCCAGAAACCAACCATAATAAACTCTTCCCCCGGCAGTTTTTGTTGCACAACAACCTGCGCCAACTGTCTTAGAGGTAACTGGCGGTTGATATCGACCAAATTGTAGACGGGAGTGAGACCAAAGATGATAAATGCTACTAAGCCGATGAAGTTAGCAACCAAAATCCAGCGCTGTTTCCGCTTCCAGAGCAAAAGTGCGATCGCCACTGCAGCAGTTATCCAAATCGAACCGCCCACAATCAGCAATCCCGACTGCTGAAGTGCTTGGGGAAAATTGGGCATTGCCGGGTCGTCTCCGAGCCAGTGGTAACAGTAGAAAGTTGCTCCGGCTACAATTAGTAAAAATACGACATTGAAAATGTATGTGACTAACAGCCCTCGCGGTAAAGAATTCGGTTTTTTTTCTAACTTTCCAGGCCTGGTTTTGGGTTCGTTACCTGCAATAATATCGCTCCACAGCAGCGTTACCAAAATGGCAGCGGCGGGCAGTAAAGGCAATACGTAACTGGGTAATTTGGTGACGGCGATCGTGAAAAAGCCAAAGATGCAGCCGAACCAAAATAGGGCAAATAAACTTAATTGATCTCTTCGCGGTTGACGGCGCCAGTAACTGCGCTGCCAAAAACGGGTGCGGGCGATCGCCACCGGCAAATAAATCGACCAAGGTGCAAAACCAAGCAGCACTACAAAAAAGTAAAAATACCAAGGCGCTGAGTGCTTGTTGACTACTTCAGTAAAACGCTGGAAATTGTGATAGCCGAAAAAACTGTCAATATAAGTTTGACCGTTGGCTAAAATAACCAGAACGAACCAAGGCAGGGCGATCGCCAGAATAATCAAGATTCCCGACACCGGACGCATTTCTCGCCAAATTTGTCGAAAATTTCCCAAATACAGCCCGAAGCTACCAATAATCAGCGCTGGTATGACAATTCCCACAGGCCCCTTAGCCAGAATTGCTAGGGCAATTAGTACGTAACAAGTCAGATACCACTTATTGGGAAATATCGATGCAGAAACTGTGGAAAATTCTGCTTTTTGTCTCTGTTCTTCTAAGGTGTAACCGAGGAAAAATGCCAGAAGTGCCGAACACATACAGGCGACTAATAGCATATCTGAAACGCCAGTCCGCCCCCAGGCAATAGTTTGGGGATTTAATGCTATTAGCGCCGCCCCAATCCAAGGAGTAGAAAGAAAGAGGGGG
>NZ_CAWPRX010000015.1:0-28446 GCF_963890365.1 Tychonema sp. LEGE 07196
GTCGGAGTTGGAGTCGGCGCGGGAGTCGGCGTGGGCGCGGGTGTTGGTGTGGGCACGGGCGTGGGCGCGGGTGTCGGTGTCGGCGCGGGCGTCGGTGTCGGTGTCGGCGTCCCTGTCGGAGTTGGTGTCGGCGCGGGTGTCGGTGTCGGCGCGGGTGTTGGTGTCGGCGTCGGTGTCGGCGCGGGTGTTGGTGTCGGCGCGGGAGTTGGTGTGGGAGTTGGTGTCGGAGTTGGGACGACAGTACCTCCGAATTCAAAAGAACCGCTGTCTACGATCGCCCCTGGAATGGTATCACCATCTTGAGGGCGAGTCTGGCCGCGCTGATCCTTAGCTGGTGCGCCGCTTGGTACTCCTTTGTCAATGGCCGGACTTCCTGTCAGCAGGGGCCTTACGAAAGCGCCGTTGATATTTTGCAAAGGGCCGAGTTTCGGATCTGCCACCGTCGCACTTGCTGTCGCCTTAATATCGGTGCTAATCACGGGCCACTGAAAATTCCCTCCTCCATCGGCGTATTCGTCGGTGACGTGTTGGTTAATTCCCCAAGGGTTTCCTCCGTTAGCCGCTGTATTGTTGGCAAGAATCGTGTTTTTGAGGGTGACATTACCGGCATCGGCGAAGATACCTCCACCAACCCAACCAGCACTATTATCGGCGATCGTAGTGTTGACAATAGTTGTGGGTGCACCAAGAGTCATTGCACCGCCGAGTTTGTTGAAATCATCAGCAGCAAACGCGGTGGAGTTGCCAGAAAACGTACTGTTAGTAATCGTAGCAGGGGCATTCAGCGTCCACAGGCCACCACCTTGATTGTTGGCTTTGTTGCCAGCAAAGGTGGTGTTGGTAACAGTCAATCCCTGGTTGGTGCTGTCGCTCAAATTCGTTACCGCACCACCGTTTCCAGGACCTCCACCGTTGGGTAGCGCCATAATTTCGTTATTTTGGAAGGTGCTGTTTTCCAAAATCACCTTGTCTTGGCTGCCGGTGAACAGATAAGCTGCACCTCCTTCACCTCGACCTTTATTGTCTTGAAATACGCTATTGGTAATCTTGATTGTGCCGGAAGCTTCGCTCGGATTGCTGGCTCTGTCTGTGTAAACTGCGCCACCAAAACCCCTTAAAAAGGGATTATCTTGGCCTGATGCGAAAACGGCTGCGGTGGTGTCGTTACCGATGAATCGCGAGCTGTCAATCGTTAACTTGCCCTGAAGGCTGTTAATTGCCCCGCCGTTAATTCCTTTGTTGTTTGTAAAGTCGCTGTTGGTAACAGTAAAAGCTTTGGAACTCAAAAAGCCGATCGCACCTGCACCGCGTTCGTCATTGGCTGCAGTGGCCGTGTTGCCGTTAAACTTACTGTTCGTTACTGTCAGAGTATTGTTGAAATTGCCGAAAATTGCGCCGCCGCCTTGATCGGCAACGTTATTATTGAACTCAACATTGTCTACTGTGAGGCTTACTTCGTCCGTTGTACCGATCGCGCCGCCTCGTTCGGCAGTTTTGCCCTTGACAATAGAGAGATTTTTGACTGCAAAATTTGTAGCAGTCACCACATTTGCATTGACAAAAAAGGCACGGGATGCGTTATTGCCGCTGATGGTTAAACCCGCTGCTGCTGCGCCGTCAATCGTAATATTTTTGCCAACAGGAATATCGAGTTGACCGCTGGTGAGGGTGATGGTTTGACCGGCCAAACCGGGAGCGAAGGTAATTGTATCGCCGGCGGCAGCGGATGCGATCGCAGCTCTCAAGGAACCAGCACCGCTATCGCTATTGTTGCTTACCACGATAGTAGCTAAATCACCTCGGTAATTTGCCATCACATCTGACCGCAAGGCTAAGTCCGATTCAATTTGACCCTTAGCAAATTCTAAGTTCCAGTCGCCGTCTTTGCCGGTGATGTTGGTGGATGCGGCAACGTCAGCTCCCGTTAATTGGCTGAGTTTGTCAACGAAATTAGCGCCTGTACCGGATGCTACATCGCAGCCGTACAGCATGATGTCTGCTTGTGGGGCTAGTGAAGTCTGCCATTTTTCTAACTGGCTTTTGTATTGCTCGATGTTATCCGAACCCAGAGCGGTATTGCCAAGTTGCAAGTTGCCAGAACTACCGTGAGAAATGATGTGAACCGAGTCGATCGCCCCGTTGGTAGAGGCGTATTTTTCAATTTCAGAAGAGATTTGTTCGATACCGTTTTTTGTGCGGTCTAGTATCACTACCTGCTGTCCCGGCAGCACTCCTGCTGCAATTGAATCGTAATCTTCCACGCCGGAATCAATGAAGACTAAGGAACGCGGGGGCAGTTTTTCAAGAGAGGATTTTGAGTTAACTTGGGCGAACGTAGAAGTCATATTTGATACTCCATTATGGGCGTTATTGGTAGATACATCCCTGGAGTAATCTTATCAGCCTTGTTTTCATACATATTAACATCAGTTTTGGGAATAAAGCAATATTTTTAACTGATATTTTTAATTTATTTTTTTTCCGGACTTCACTCGGTTCTGGTTGTAGTTGCTCGAATTTTTGCTCGTAATTGCTAGCACTAGATAACACAAATATCGGGAATACAAAAAAAAACCTGCTTTTTTTTAGCAGGATTATTTTAGCCTTGTTTTGCTGGGGATACCGATAATTACAGGCATTGGGGCATGGGTTTCAGGGTAATTTCTTACTTATACCATTTTTCTGACCTATGTGCTATAGATGAACTCTTAGCCCCCCTTAATAAGGGGGGGGTTGGGGGGTAATATCTAACGCTACTTTATGAAATTGGTATTAGTAACTCCTCTAACTGATCTTTAGCATTTTGATAGAAATTTAATACTTTGGATAGACGGACAGGGAGCATCTTTGTTGTATGTTAATGCGTGCAAAATCGCCAGGTTTCCCACGGGATCGACCGTCTAGCAACTGCGGACGTTCGCCTTATCAAAAAAATGCCCCAATGAAATGCTCCGGGCTGAGACGGTTATTTCGCGTCCATACTTGTATGAGAATTATCCTCACAAGCCTGTTAAGAGCCAGCAGTATCCCAAATCCACAATTATTGGAAATGTCTATTTTATCTAATTATTCAAGATTAATTATATGATTCATTTTGAAGAATTCAGACAATTAAAAAAAATCTCAAACACAGATGCCGATTTTGTTGTGGTATTTACTAACATTCAAAACAGTCTGATATTAAGTATGAGTTAATTGCTGCCGATTCCCGAAGGGAATCGCCCGCCGTGCAGTTGCCGAATGTGTCAGTATCTCGATCGGCATAAAACGAAGCAAATCCGCTGTTGTCGATCGGCAACTGTACCAAAATACTTGCTGGACACCTGCAGATTCGGTGAAAAAACGCGGTTTCTTCGGGGGCGAGTATTTTCTGGAGTGTTGGCAATTGGCTTTTGCACGGTTCTAGGTAATCTGAACTGCTAGAAATTGTCCAAAATTTGTCAATCTCTCCAAAGATAGAGGCATATTTTTGCAGTGCCGAGGTAACTTGCTCGATGCCATTACAGCGACTAAACTCGACGAAAATTAATGCCAGCGCCACCAAAATCTCAGAAATAAAATATCCCCCCGAATTAATGCTGGAATCGTTAAATAGACAGCTTTTGGATGGGGCATTTGGGTATTCCGAGGCAGGATTGGTTTCTGTCAAAGAAGTGAACATTTTCCTTCCTCCAAAAGGGTGTTGAACGGTAGATACACCCTGGGAGTCAAATCACAGGAAACTGGCAGCGACATTGTTTGTGTTGCTCGTCTCCATGTAACCCTTTTATTAGTTTCGCCCATCTGTTTGGCTCTGCCATCCGCGATCGCACGGAATTTATATTTTTTGTATTTTCCCGAATTGCCGAATGGCCCGTAATTACCGATGGTTTCTGTATCCTTTAGGTAATACCACTTTCAAGTCAGAATACCACTCGGTAGCCCGTCCTCCAAAGCCTTTGGCGATCGCTCCTATCCCCAATCTCCAATCTCAAATCTCAAATTGTATGAGAGTCTGTGGCGCGCGTAAATGTATCAGTCGTCAGTAGATGGCGGTTTTTTCCCTGAATTGCGAATATTAACAATCTTGTTGAGCGCATCGAACCAAAAACTAGCTCCCATTGAAATAGCTACGCCGCTCAATATCCAACCAAGCAATTTTGCCATGAAAGCCGGCAACAATAAATTACCCTGCGCGTCTATTTCTAACCTGTTCGGTTCGCTCCATCCCAAAGGTAGAGCTACATTATCCAAAGCTCGATCGACATCCTGCTGAACTTGGCTAAGACCGGTTAAATTATCTAATTTAGTCTTAGCGTTTTTTTCAACCAACTGCTGAGCATACAAATTAACAGTCGATCGCAACATCGAATCCTTCGACAACCGATTAACAATATGAATGCTATCAGCATTAGCAGCAATCGCGATCGCAATTCCGAGCAAAATCGCCACCCCTCTAGCATTTCGCTTGTAAACGCCGGAAGCACGCTGCATCGATTGGTCGAACCAAGTTTCAATTTCTTGCTGAAACCGCTGCAACTGCTCTTGACTATCTCCGCCGCCTTTTTCAGCACGCTGCGCTAAAATAGAAAGACTGCGTTTCAAAGATTCTGGCATAATGCCCAAAATTTCTTGAATTTCTTGGTACATCAAACCGTTTTCTTGCTCCTCCATAATTTCTGCTACCCTATCCTGAGTTTTTTTAAAGTTCCTCACACTATTTAACAAATTGCTCAAACTCGGTTCCAGTTGCGATCGCAGCGCCTCCCGCTCGTATGCGCTATCAAAACTAGCCTTAATAAATGCCATCTGTCTTTGAAAATCTCTCCCTCCTAGCTCAGTTTCTGGCAGATAAACCTGAGAATCATTAATATAAAATTCTAGTTTTTCCGACATCCGAACCAAACTGTTGTTCAAACTCGCCAAATCTTTTTTATAATCTTCAACAACCCGATTAAACTCCGCCGTCAACCAGCTAAATTGTTGTTCGACAATCGATTTTGCAGACTCCGGCAGATTCAAATGATTGCTAATCGCTTGAATTTGTGCCAACTGTAAATCTTTAAATCTTTCCAATCTGGCTTTAGATATCGCTCGGATTGAATTAGAAATTTTTAAAGTATCCAAAAGGCTAGCAGAAAAACTCTCTGGTGGAATATAAGAAGGCCCTGTCGATTGATTGCCAAAAACATTCTTGGTGCGAGTCAGCAGGCGGTACAAATCACCCATAAGGTGCGTAATAAGTCGAAATCCTTGGGAGAAAATCCCTTTGGCTCCCTGATTCAAATCCTTGATAATCGGATTGGCGTAGATCGCATTGGCAAATTGTTCGACTCGCTGAAATTGCAGCGGCTCTTTGGCGGCGTCGCTGCCGTTAGAAATTAGCACTTCGATCGACTTCTTTAAATGTTCCGCCCGCCATTGTAAAACAGTAGCAATCAGTTCCTGAATTTCTGAAGCTAGTAAGCTTAAAGTCAGGTAAATAAACACTAGGCCAATTATGATATCTATAATTACAGGTAAGTTCACGGTATTTTCCTTGTCGCAAATAACTGCTGTCTAAGTTTACCTTCTGTTTGGGACGCGAAAAATTCTTTTAAGCCCAGTTTCCCAAAAGCATCCAACCACCCTAGCCCGCGATCCCAACCCTGAATTTATAAGTGATTCCCCATTCTTCAATTCTTTAATCTAAAATCGAAAATCTTAAACGGTCATTCCTTATGTCAAAAATCTTTCCATTCTCGGTAGGTAAACCGAAAACTCGCTTCAATGACAGATTGACAGACAAACTGTGGATGCTGGCTTTGCTGTTGGCTGCGGTGCTAATTTTCGGGCTCAATCTCGGCGGCCCGGCGTTGCGGGATTGGGATGAAGGGATTGCTGGGCAGGTAAGTCGCGAAATTTGGCGCGGCAATTTAAATTGGCTGTATCCGACGATCGACTCTATGCCTTATTTCAACAAACCGCCGCTGGTACACTGGCTGATCGGGCTGTGTTTTGCCAACTTCGGCGTTAGCGAATTGACGGCGAGGTTGGTACCGGCGATGCTGACGGCGGCTTCTGTGCCCATGCTTTACGCCATTGGGCGGGAGTTGTATCCGCAGCGCTCGATCGCCATTTTTTCGGCTCTCGTTTATCTGACGCTGCTTCCGGTAGTGCGGCACGGACGTTTGGCGATGTTAGACGGAGCAGTTTTGTGTTTTTTGCTGGCATCGATGTGGTGTTTGTTGCGATCGCGCCGCGACTTGCGCTACGCCTTGGGGGCGGGGATCGGGTTCGGACTCATTTGTTTGACTAAGGGCGTGATGTTGGGGCTGCTGCTGGGCGCGATCGGTTTAATTTTCCTGGTTTGGGATACCCCGCGACTCCTCACTTCTGGCTATCTTTGGGGCGGATTGGCGATCGGAACTTTCCCCGTAGCTGCTTGGTATTTTGCCCAATGGCTGCACTACGGCCAAGATTTCATCAACGCCAACTTGCTAAACCAATCTTTCCGGCGGATTTGGGAACCAGTAAGCAATCACAAAGGCCCGCCCTGGTATTATCTTTTAGAAATTTTAGAATCAGCTTGGCCGTGGCAGTTATTTTATCTGCAAGGCCTGTATTTGAGTTGGGAAAATCGCAATTTTCCCGGCCCCAAATTAGTATTAGTTTGGACAGGAGTATATCTGCTGGCTATTTCTGTGATGAATACGAAATTGCCTTGGTATGTTTTGCCAATTTATCCAGCTTTTGCTTTAGCCGTTGGTAGTTATTTCGCGGAAGTTTGGGAGCAAATGTCCCTACCGCCAGAGCCTATCAAAGATGAAGCAGAAGAACGTTTTGATGCTATATCTTTTTTGCCTCATCCTGCGATTTTGGCAATACTGGCGGTGGTGGCTGTAGTCGGTTGCGCGTACTTTAGCGGCTTAATACCGATTGGGGGACAAATTGTATCCCACCAGCAAGACTTGCAGTTAATGATGATGTTTGTAGCTTTGACAATGACACTGGCGGCCGTGTTGCTGCACAACAAAGACAGACAATTTTTATTAGTTTTAATTTGGGGAACTTACGTCTCGCTGTTGGTATTTGTCGCTTCCGACAACTGGGTTTGGGAACTGGGAGAGGATTATCCGGTTAAGCCGATCGCCCAAATTGTCCGCGAAGGAACGCCAATCGGCCAAGAAGTCTTTACTTCTCACCGCCTACCGCGTCCGTCGCTGAATTTTTACAGCCAGAGGCAAGTTATTGTCACCGACGCGCCTACACTGAAACAAAAATGGCAATCTGTCCCGCAACCTTATTTTCTGTTAGAAAAACCTGTCCTCAAACATCTAGATTTGCAGAATGCTGAGGTTGTAAAAACAGCCGAGGATTGGGTTTTGGTAACACGAAAATAAGTTTGCCAGTCAATCGATTTTAGATTTTAGATTTTAGATTGAGCCCACGGATAAATTCGGGGGGCAAGTTTCATCTGATACAGGTTTTTTATTTCTCCACGGATGAATCCGGGGGCTTGTATCCTGGATGGTTTTGGTCACAAACTTGGTTTTTTACCAGAAAATTTGATTGCAGCATACAAAAACCATCAAAAACCCGGTTTATTGGATTTTGATGCGTCCGGGACTGAATATTTAACATGATTATTTCCGGGGCAGTGGTGAGGATTAGGGAACCACTTACATTTAATTATGCCACCGGATAGCTTTTCTAACTTAGCAGGAGTGTGCCCAGCCCCGAATATATCGAGGTTGAGATTGAGGGCTACTTTTGCAGCGTAAGCAATGTAAAAAGTAAAAGGTATTGATACAGAAAATATTACTATTTTAGCAATTAGATTGTAATCCATAATATGTATTGAGGTACTATGCGACATTGGGCTCTAGCGTTGCGGAGGGATTGGGCATTGGCCCGCGCAGGTCATTGGCCCGCGCAGGGGATTGGCCCGCGCAGGTCATTGGGCTCTAGCGTTGCGGAGGGATTGGGCATACCTCACCACGCGATCGAACCGCTATATGTCATTGCTTTTGGGTTGAAGAGTTTCAGGACAAAGGCTTTATTCGTATCAAATTTAACGGCTAATATCAATTCCGGTAACACTCAAACATGATATAGCAATCCTAAATCATTTGCATAATTATTGTAGGGACTCGCTTGCCCCGTGGTTGCCCGATAGATAGGGGGGCAGGCATTCTTGGCACTACCCTACAAATTTATCTGATATCAAATCCGGTAGCATCGTCCTGTATTCATATCTCTATTCTCTCTCTCTGTGTCCTCTGTATTCTAGCACCGGTTAAATCACCTGACGATGCAATCCTAAATGATTCATATCATTTAGGATTGCTATATTTTCCCAATCTATCTATCACCTTGCTGTGAGGATTTAACTATTTTTTTAGGCTCGAAAAGTTAATAACTTAAACACCTCCTACAGCCCTCTCTCCTGTAAGTTGCCCGATCAACAGTCAACAGTCAACAGTCAACAGTCAACAATCAACAATCAACAATCAACAGTCAACAATCAACAATCATGTTTGAGTGCAACCGGAATTGATATTACCCATCAACATATTGCATTTCCATTTTCAACGCCGCCTCAACTCTTTGATACTCGGCTTCAACTTGTTTTAAAAGCTCGCAAGCCGGAGCAGGTAAAGCTTGGTTGGCTTGTATTCCGATGCGGCCCATGATTTCGAGTTGCTCGCACAGCTTAAACAAGCCAAAAGCACCGAGAGTACCGCTAATCGATTTCAAAGAATGAGCATCTCGCCGCAAAGCCAGCGGATCGGCGCTCCTGACGGCCGTAGAGATGCCTCGCAGCAGTTCGGGAGCTGTTTCGAGGTAAATCTCGATCGCCTCCTCTAAAGCTTCCACATCTCGCAGTCCTTCTATAATCTTGGCACTCAGACAATCGGGACTTTCTAACAAAGCCCGATCGAGATTTGATTCACCAAACCCGACAACTGCGATCGAATTGGGAATTGTCAGTTGTGCATTTCCTGCAACACCCCCATTCGATCGCACATCTAATTCACTCGTTTCTCCGATCTGTTCAATCTGCGAGTTTACACAAACAATCGGCACCGGGCGATCGCACTCTGGGCGCGATCGAGATTTACACGCCTTCAAAGCTCGAACCAACTCCTCAATGGCGATCGGCTTGCTCAAATAATCGTCCATCCCCGCAGCCATGCACTCTTCGCGATCGCCCTGCATCGCATTTGCTGTCATCGCCACAATCCAAGGGTTCGTCGATTTTAGATTTGGGATTTGGGATTTGGGATTGTTAGATTGTTCGTCAGTTTCAGAAACTTCTGATTCTTCAGGGGAATTTTCTAAGGTAAAATCCTCCGAAAATTGCTCGCGGATGAGGCGGGTAGCTTCCAAACCGTCCATTTCCGGCATTTGCACATCCATCAACACCACATCGTAAGGCTGGCGGTGCAAAGCTGCGAGCACTTCGATCCCGTTTCCCGCCACATCCGCGCGATAGCCCATCCGCTGCAAAATTTGCAAAGCCACCTTCTGATTCACCAAATGATCGTCCGCCAACAGAATCCGCAGCGGTAAGTTATCTGCCAGCACTGGTATGCTTTGGAGGAAAGCCCCGCTAGTGCGCGGCCCTCTCATTTCAGTTACTTGCGGTTCCCCAAAAATATTGATTAAAACATTGTAAAACTGAGATTGTTTAATCGGTTTGTTCAAAAAAGCAGCAAAATTCACATCAACTGCAGAGCAGTTAATTTCTGGTAGGCCGATCGAAGTTAGCATCACTAAGGGCAACTTTTCGCAATCAGGATACTGGCGAATTTCCGCTGCTAAAGCCAACCCGTCCATTTCCGGCATTTGCATATCCAAAACTGCAAAATCAAACGCCTCCTTAGCAGCTAGCCAATCTAAAGCCAAACGAGCCGAAGCTGAAGCTCTAGGCACCATTCCCCAAGACTGAGCCTGCTGAGTCAAAATTTGGCGGTTGGTAGCATTGTCATCGACAATCAAGACTCGCTTCCCAGCCAATTCCGGTTGACAATTGGTCGAGTTAACTGACAAAGAACTTTTGCAGCCACGAACGATCGTGCTGAAATAAAAAGTAGAGCCGGCGGATGGGGGATTTTGGTCGATCGGCTTGGTGCTGAGTGCGGATTTGACAGAGCAATATTTTTCGGCAATTTCACAGGAGTCTCCCCATTCCACATCAAAAGCTGTTGCTTTAAAATCTACCGGAGGCTTGCCGGCAATACAACCCATACTTTCTACCCACATCCTGCCGCCCATCATTTCGGCCAAACGCTTGCTAATTGCCAAACCCAATCCGGTACCGCCGTAGTGTCGGCTTGTTGAAGAATCTACCTGGCTGAAGGATTTAAACAGCCGATCCATGCGATCGCCCCGAATGCCGATACCCGTATCTTTGACCGCAAATTGTATTTCGTATGCTTGGTTAATTGCTAGCGGTTCGCCATTAATTTCTGGCGGTTCTGCAGGGTTTGGCGGCACTGAAATTTTTTTGGCCGTCACCGAAACTACTACTTCTCCAGTTGCGGTAAATTTCACAGCATTGCTGAGCAAATTGATTAAAATTTGCCTCAAGCGGGTGCTGTCGCCGATCGCCATTGTCGGTACCGAGCGATCGATCAAGTAACCCAATTCCAGTTTTTTTTGTGCCGCCTTGGTAGCTACCAAGTCAAGAGATTCCTCAATGCAAGTGCGGATGTCAAACGGATGTTCCTCCAAGTCCAATTTGCCCGACTCAATTTTCGAGAAATCTAAAATATCGTTAATCAGCGTCAGCAAGGCATCGCCGCTGCTGCGGATAGTTTCTACAAAATCGCGCTGTTCGCGAGTTAAGGAGGTATCCAACAGCAAACCGGTCATGCCGATGACTCCGTTCATCGGAGTGCGAATTTCGTGGCTCATGGTGGCTAAAAATTCGCTTTTAGCTTTGGTAGCCGCCAGTGCTTCGTCGCGAGCTTTTGCCAAATCTACGCCTGTTTGCTGGCGTTCTAGTTCGCTTCCCACCCACTGACCCATCAGTTTCACCAACTCTCTGTCTACAACTCGGAACGGTTCTGTCAGAGGAGTTGGAGAAAGGAAGCACAAAGTGCCGTAAACTTCACCTGTCACGGTGACGGGAATGCCCATGTACGCTTCGATCTTGAATGCTGGGTCCTCGGTGTTGAAGCACAAAGCTGCAAACCTCGCCGACTCAAAGTACATCGGTTCTTTTGCCATTACTGTAGTCCCGCAAAAGGTTTTTTCGAGGTCGTAGATTTGTGCTTTCTCGATCGACCCGTCGGGACATTCCACAGCCACGATTTCATATTTGTCGCCTTGAATGCGCGACAAAATTCCCACGGACAGACCCAACTGTCGGCATCCCATCACCAGCAGTTCTTGGAGGCGCAAATCAAAGGTAAAGAGGCGGCCTTCCGGGTCAGTACGGGGAGCCGAGGTCACTTGGTACAAAGCTTTAATTGCAGCTTCGCTTTCTCGCAGTTCTTGTTCTGTTTGCTTGCGGACGCTGATGTCGCGGGAAATACCAATAATTTCTTGCACCAAACCAGTTTCCGGATCGCGGATCGTGCGGCTGGTGGTTTCAAACCAAATGTATTTGCCGTCTTTGCGGCGGATGCGGTAGCTGACGGTGTAAGTCACTGGAAGCGCGAGGACTTTTGAGTGAGCTTTGCTGATGGCTTCTAAATCGTCTGGGTGAAAATAATGGTTGGGGATCGCGCCGACGAGTTCCGAAGGTTCGTATCCGAGCAAAGCGCGGCTGGCGGGGGACACGTAAATAAACACGCCTTCGGGGTTGTGTCTGGTAATCATGTCGGTTGAGTTTTCGGCCATCAACCGATAGCGGTCTTCGCTTAGAAAGCGTTCGACTTGAGAGTTGCTCAATGCTTCTAGCATTTTGTTGATGGCGCCGGCCAGGCTTGCGAGTTCATCTTTTCCGCTCATATGAACGCGCAAGTCTGGGTCTCCGTTGGCTCCGATGTTGCTGACGCTGGTGCTTAGGTCTGCCAATCTTGCCAAGACTAAGTTTTCTAGCAACAGCAGGGCGATCGCGCTAAATACTAAACCTACTGCCAGTATTGATAGGGTAAACAGGCCCAAGGTAGCCTGACCTTGGCGGTAGATGATGCGGTCTGCCTCTACTCGCAGCAGCAGTGCTAGGTTGCCTTGGAGGTCGCGAATCAGGGCGTATCCTGCGACTACGTTGTCGCTGACTGGTTCGACTAAAATTTCTACTGATTTGAGGTTAGAAATTTTGATTTTGATATTGTCTAAATCCTCGATCGATCGGGCGATCGCCTTAGCGCCCGGTTTGGAGTAGTTCGCAGAACCCAATTTAAAATCTAAACTCGGCAACCTAAAATCGACTGACAGGTGAGTCAGTTCCGAAAGCAAACCAATTTCGCTGCTGTCGAGGTAGCGTCCCAAAACCAGCGTCCCCCGCGGCGGGCCTTGGGCGTTGCTGTTGACGATCGGCCTCGAAGAAATTAGCAGCCTAGCTTCTGGGAGGGTAATGACGCCTGCTTTTGCCCGATCGCGATCGCCCTGCGGTGTCGAGGGTTCTAGCAGCGCCTCAATCAATTGCTGTTTCAAGCTTTCGGGAATCGGCACTTCGGTTTGGGACTTCAGGTCGAAACCTTTGCTAAAAATCGTCTGACCGCTGGAGTCCAGCACTAGCAACAAGTTTAGTCTCAAGGAAGTAAATGTCGAATCGACGAAATTTGACTTGACAAAAGCCTCATTTTGTGTATCAACAAAAGAGTAAGTATCGTCCCACTCGGCGTAATCTTGGGCGCTGGTGTCTAAATTCGACAAGTCGTCATCTAGGGCATCCAAAGCCCGCGCGACATCCTGGCGGACGTACTGGGCCTCAAGGTTTTGAAAATCGTGCAGCAAAATAGTTGATGCAGTGGCATAGAGAACCAGAATCAGGCTGATTAGAGCTGCACCGATGATTAATAGTGTTTTTTTTCGGAGTTGCATGGCGTCGCCCCCCTCACTGTGCTACTAGGCAACTAGCCTGGGGAGATTTGAGACGTAGGTTATTTAGCATTGGCTCCACAGGGCCTGCATATTTTGACTGTTGTGGGCCCACTGGCAAAAGTCCTTGGTATTTCCAAGATATCCGATATGTCGCCCCCACATCAGTGTAGTATTTTCACATCTTTAATTACCTTCTTGACACTCCCGGGCGCGAACGCGCGGGGATTCTTGATTCACTGACACACCTTTAAACTATCCATCCTTTCGGCAATATTTAAACCCAAAAACCGTCCGATTGAACGAAGTTGCGAGTCTAATTTGAATAGCCCCAGAGGGCTTGTCTCCCCAAGCGTTCAGGAATCACTTCCCAGGTTGCCGTATGCCCTTGGCGTACATTTAACTACTAAATTTTTGAGTTTTCTGGTATGGGTGCGCGGTGGCTGCCCTAGCTATGTTTTTTGTGGTGTTCGCTACCCACGAGATATTATTGTTTTCTAGCCAGTCGTTTTGGATTATCGCCCGTTTGTACTAGCGGTTATGCTATAGCGGTTCTCACAAAAGTGAGGTGTGAGGTATGCCCTATGCCCTATGCCCTATCCCGGATAGTACCTCATATGAGAGCTTGAAAGGCTATACCTGTATCTATCTCTACTATACTAAACTTATGGAAAATACGGTCAAGTCTGAAAAAGTTTTTCAGTATTATATCAAATCCTCTCTTCATCGGAATAGTAAATTCAGGCGTTGACTTTTGACTGTTAACTGTTAACCGTTAACATCATGTATGAGTGCAACCGGAATTGATATGAATCGAGCCGACGCGCTCTTGAAAAGGGGAGCATCTTATATTTGTAAAAACACTTCTTTTGACTCCTTCTTTCTTCCTCTTTCCTCCTGTCTCCTGTCTCCTGTCTCCAATTTCTAGCTTGGCTGCAGAAGTCAAATGCTCCCCTTGAAAACTCTGATAAAAATAGTGCCTGATGTCAGTAGGAACTCACATCAGGCACTATTAGCTTGCAGCAAATTCAGTCTTTAGTTAGCGGATAACAGCTAAAGCACCGGCACCGGCTGCTGCTACGGCCGAGGTAAGAGCGGTAAAAAACAGCCACCAAGAAGCAACTTCGGCTGCTTTCCGGGTTTCTTCAGCTTGTTTTTCAGCTTGAAGTTTGATGCTTTCAAGGCGAAGCTGGGCTTCTTGCTGCAAGCGTTCTGCTCTTTGCAACACTCTATTGCGGGTGACTTCAATTTGGTCGATCAAGCGGTTAGCATCGGCTTCGGAGATGTCCTCGCGGGAACTCATTAGTGCTACTAAAGTATCGCGGTTGAAATGACCTAACCGATCGCGCAAAGCATCAAATCCAGCTTGGGGATCGTCAAATAATTGACGCACGTCCCGCGTAATCCCTTCATAATTTAGTTCAGGGCGATCGAGCGAATTGAGGTAATCCCGAACTTTTCCGAGAACCCCGTCAATTACCGACTGAATGCGATCCTGAATTTTCTGGATTTGTAGTGCAAACTCATCGCGCACCGACAAAATTCCATCCACAATGCGAGCAGCTTCTGCTTCAGAAATATCCTGGCGCTGAGACAGCAGAGAAACCATAGTCTCTCGATCGATGTGCGACAGACGCTCGCCCAAGCTGTAAGCGCCGACTTTTGGGTCGTGCAGCAGCAGTTGCAAGTCGCGCTTGATGGCTTCGGGATTTAATTCATCCTTGCCCGTATTTCGCAAATAATCCTCTAAAACGCTCTGAAAATCCTGGACTTGGGTTTGTACCCGCTTCGCCAAACGGCGAGGCGCTTTGACGATCGAGCCCAGAGTTTCCTGCACTTGGTCGATAATTTGATTGACTTGTTCCTCAGTCAAATCATCTCTCTGAGAAAGCAGTTTTACCAAAGTATCGCGATCGACCTGAGAGAGGCGTCCCCGCAGCGCTAGAGCCCCTTCCTTGGGATTTTCCATCAGTTTCGTCAAATCGCGCTGAATCCCTTCAGGATTGAGTTCTGATTTGCCAGTATTGCGGAGGTAATCTGCCAGGGCGGTCGTAGTTTGGTCGTACTGATCCTTAGCTTTTTCTGCAAGTTTTTGCGGTGCTTGGAGCGCGCTGTGCCAAGTTTCCTCGGCGCTGTCGAGAAGCTCGTTTACTTGATTTTCGTTGAGGTCTTTGCGCTGAGATAGCAATTTTACCAAAGTATCGCGATCGAACCGAGAAGCTCTAGCTCTGAGCGCCCACATTCCCGCTTCTGGATTGTCCAGCAGTGTTTTGAAATCGCGCTTGATGCCTTCGGGATTGAGTTCTGATTTGCCCGTAGACTGCAAGTATTCTTGTACTTTTTGCCACTGATTGTCTAGTCGGACTTGCGCGGCTTCTTGCAGGCCTTTAGCATCTGCTAAAGCGACATCTCGCGTCTTTTCCAACTCGTTGACAATCTGTTCTACTTCCTGGAAGCCGAAGTTTTCGCGGCCTCTGAGAATTTGCACAAAACTGTCGCGGGTGTAAGGAGAAAGCCGATCGCGCAACTGTTCGTAACTCGCATCGGAATCCTCTAAGATTTTTTTGAAATCGCTCCCGATACCTGCTGCTGTCAGTTCCTCTTTCGGAGTCAGCTTCAAATAAGTTTCCACCCGCCACTGCAAGTCCCGAACTTTTTCTTGCTCTTCAGCAAAGATAACGGTTTCTAAAACTCGCCGTCTTATTCCTTCTAAATCCTGGGAAATTTCTTTAATTTTGTCTTGAGTCAAAACGCCTCGACTCGCGAGAATTTCCGCAAACTGAGATTTATTGAGTTTTTCTAATTCGCGGCGCACAGTTCCCGGATCTGCCGTAGGATCGTAGATCACGTCACGAAATTCGCGCTCGATCGCTTGCGGGTTCATCTGCCACGAATAAGTGTTGAGCAAGTAGTTTTCTACATCGGCGCGAATCGGGCTGTAAGTTTCGGGTTCGCCTTTGACTTTAGCGGCAACTTTATCAGCTTGGGCACTAACTTTATCAGCTTGGGCGCTAACTTTATCTTTAGCTGTTTTGAGCTGACCGACTACTTTTTCTACATCGAAATCGGAAATGTCCGTGCGGCCCAAAACTATTCCCATTAAAGCATTGACTGCCATTGTCGTTGCTTGGGCTCTCATGGTGGGGCTTTGGCCGGAATTTTGACCGCCCAGACTGCTGAGGGCTTGTTCTACCCTACTTGTCAGTTGCTCTGAGAGCAAATCTCCCGATTTTGCAGATTTGAGATAATCTACCAATTGGCCGATGCCGTCTGATTTAGATTCTTGTTTTTCTACTTGTTTCCAAGCATCTTCGAGTTGGTCTACAATCCGGTTGACATCGCGCTTTGACAAGTCCGATCGCGAACTGACTAAATCTACTAGAGTTTGGCGATCGATCTTCGGCAAATTTTCGCCAGCAATGCTTTTGAGTTGCGGATCGTTGAGCAATTTTTCAAACTCGCCGCGCATCGCTTTGATGTCTAATTCCGGCGGTTTGAGGGCTTGGATGTAGTCTTCGACGTTTTCCCGCAAGCTTGTGGGGTCGATCGCGCTACCGAGTTCGTGTCCCACTGCGGCGGCGGCTGCTTTGGCTGTGGCCACTACTTGATTGCTAGCTGCTTTCGCGCCCAAGGCTGCGGCTGCGGTGCCAAAAATCGCTTGAACGCCTGATGTTGCGGTGTTGACGACGGAACCGATCAGGGAACCGACGGTGGTGGAGCTCACCCAGACGAGAAGTGAGAAATAGGCAGCCCAGACAACTAAACCAACGATCGCCCCCAAAACCGGACTGCTAATCAAGCTTAGCTTTACTGCTAGCAAGCAAGCGAAGAATAGGGCGACGGTGACGGTGATTAGCGTCCAAGTGCCGACTTTGCTGCCGATGTGGCGCAGTGGCGGGCTGCTGCTATCCGAGTGGTGTCCGTCATCGTGGGATTGTCCGATATAGGAAAGGCCTGCAGCTACTGATAAATTTGTCAGCAACAGTTGGAAAGCGCAGGCTAGAACGACTCCTGCGATTAGGGCGATAAAAAATTGCGGCCCGGAA
Source organism: Tychonema sp. LEGE 07196 (assembly GCF_963890365.1). Lineage (NCBI taxonomy): Bacteria > Bacillati > Cyanobacteriota > Cyanophyceae > Oscillatoriales > Microcoleaceae > Tychonema > Tychonema sp. LEGE 07196. The sequence continues at coordinate 17,004 of NZ_CAWPRX010000015.1, forward strand.
TAGAGGAGTGCTGTTTCTTCTACTGTGTTTGTAGTTGTAGTCTGTTCTACTGGCACTTGGGCCAGCAAGAACCCGATGTTATACATTTCTGGATTTATTGGAAAATTTTGATACATAGTATATGCCTCGTTAAAGGGTGGGTACGCGCGATCGTTGGCGCGAGTTGACTAATTATATAGTTTTAGATTCGTGCCCCCAATGGCAAGCATCGCCTTATTGACGAGCTAAAACATCCCCCTACAGTCGGAAGTGTACAAATATGTCTGCGGACTACTATCACTTTAGGCAGACTTATGGTATGTCAATTTTGTGTTATTGGTCAACTAGACTTGTTTTGAATTAGGACTTTATGCAGGGATGGGTAGCTGTAAATAGCAGCGGACAAGTAATTTTTATTTGTATAGCCACATTGAGCGAGCGCCACATTTATAAACCTTTATGGAAACCACCCTTTATGTCACAATATATCAACGAAGAGCGCTGTCACCCAATTCTCAATTACCAGCCAAACAATCTAATTGTGCCTGCATTTGAGTGGTAACTAAATCGAAACAAGCATCAACATAATCGCGATCGCGCGCCGCATCCGAACCGTACCTCTCAAATACAATCGGTTCGCACACGCGAGTCCGAATCTGTACGGGAAAAGGCAAGTTTGGCAAAGGCCCAATACTCAGTCCCCAAGGCAATCCCAAATACACCGGAAACACCACCGGATCGATGCCAAACAACCACGGCATCCCCAATTCATGCAATTGCTTTGCTTGTTCGTACAAATCCGCCAAAACTATTAAAGTATCGTGGGCACCGTGGGATATAATTGGTACAATTGGCACCTCTTCTCGCAATGCTAATTTAATAAATCCCTTGCGTCCGGCAAAGTAGATTTTATTGCGTAAGTGATAGGGGCGAAAAGTATCTTCTGCGCCGCCCGGATAGACGAGAACCGGGGCATTTTTTCGCAAAGCTGCGATCGCCATTTTCGGATGCGCCTTCAGGGCACCGCACTGCACTGCCATGCTAGCAATATCGGGAGAAACCTGCCAAACCGTCGGGTGCATCAATCCGTAGGCCAAGCGTTCCGTGCCGTACCTGTGGAACCATTCGTACAGGAACATAAACATATCAGGAGCGGCGATTCCCCCGTTGTGGGAGCCGACAACGAGCATTTTTCCGTTCGCGGGGACGTGGTGCCAGCCGTCGCTTTGTACGCGAAAATAGTAGCGGTACAGCCATTCCCAGATTGGCAGCAAAAGTTGAATGAAGTCGGGATTGCGATCGTCCAAAGATAAACCGTCAAAGGGATAGCTAGAGGATTTTTTATTAGTAGTTTTTGTCACTTTAAAAATATTTTAGTCAGTAGTCAGCAGTCAGCAGTCAGTAGTCAGCAGTCAGTAGTCAGTAGTCAGTAGTCAGTGGTCCATAGTCAATAGTCATTTGGTCTAAAAGCATTGGGAATTGGGCAGAAGAGCCGAAAAGCATTGGACATTAGAATTGGCAGCAAACAACCAATAACAAACAACCAATAACAAACAACCAACAACAAACAACCAACAACCAATAACCAACAACCAACAACCAATAACTAATCACAATTCAAGAGAAAAGTCAACACAGTTTCATCAATTCCCTTAAGTGTCAGCGACTTATATTTAACAATTCGATCTTCCTCAACATAATCTGCAACCGCCGCTGAAATCAGTACAGAATTTGCTTCCGCCACCTCTTGCAAGCGCGCAGCAATATTCACGCTCGGCCCGATCGCAGTATAATCCGATCGATCCGGGCCACCAAACATTCCCACCACCGCAGTACCCTGGTGAATTCCGCAGCGAAACCGCACCGGAGGCATCCCATTTTCCCCCACAATTCCCTGCTCCACCCAGCGCTCGTTAAGCTCCTTAAGAGCTCGCAGCATTTCCCTTGCAGCAGCCACAGCGCGGCGTACTTGCTCGTTAGGCGTTAGTTCCTCCGGCGCGCCAAACAGAGCCATTACCGCATCTCCCACAAACTTATCCACCGTACCCCCACTGTCAAAAATAGCCTTAGTCATTGCCGCCAAATATTCATTCAACAGCTCAGCCACCCGGCGCGAGCGCAGTGTATTTGCCATCTCAGTAAAACCGACAATATCGCTAAACAAAATAGTAATCAAACGCGGTTCCGGGCGCAAATCCAGCCCCAAATCTCCCGCCGCAGCCGCCTTCACCATCGAAGGCGGCAAAAAGCGGCGCAGCACCGACTCAGTTAAATAACTGTTCAACTGCTGCACTCGGCGCTCGTTTTGTTTGAGGGCGATCAAATTCCGCACTTCTGCCAACAATTCGCGATCGTTAAAAGGCTTAGACAAATAAGCATCAGCACCCCGTTCTACCCCTTCAATTCTAGTATCTTCGTCGGCTTTGGCAGTCAGCAAGATTACCGGAGTTCCCTTCAATTCATCATCTTGTCGAATCATCCGAATCAAATCCAAACCCGAAATTAAAGGCATCATCAAATCCGTGACAATTAAATCCGGGCGGCGATTTTGGGCTGCTGCAAATCCTTCTTCGCCATTGCGAGCGAGCAAAACTGCAAAGCCGGCATTTTGCAAAATTCCCGACACATAAAAGCGCAAATCTGGATTGTCGTCAACAACCAAAACAGTGCCGGCTGCTGTTTCTGAATTTATCGGTTGGATCGCCTCCAAACTCTCATTGGCAAATTCAGCATCAGACAAATCACCTTCCACATCTGCCAGTTCCACCGCTGCTTTGGATGAATGAAACTCTGCTGGTATTTCTAGTACCTGTTCCGGTGGTAAGTGAGTAGAACCGAAGTGCAGCCAGACGGTAAAAGTAGTACCTTCGCCGTAAACTGACTCCACGGAAATTTGACCGCCGTGGAGTTCGACTAATTCCTTGACAAGCGCCAAACCCAAGCCGCTGCCTTCGTAGGAACGGTTGGTAGAACCTTCGGCTTGACGAAAGCGCTCGAACAAATAGGGAATTTGTTCGGTGCGAATGCCAATACCGGTGTCTTTTACTTGCAGCAAGCAGTGAGCGCCTGCCGGTTTAACTGTCAGGGTGATTGTTCCGCCTTCTGGGGTGAATTTGACAGCATTTGATAGCAAGTTGTAAATCACTTTGTCAAATCTTTCAATATCCAAATAAAGTAAAGGACATTCTTGCAGTTGGGTAATTAATTGCAGTCCTTTTTTATCGCAGTAGGCGCGGAACGACTCTGCGGTAGAGTAACAGAAACTGACTAAATCGCAGGGGCGAAAACTCGGCTGCATCCGTCCGGCATCGAGTCGCTGCAAGTCCAGCAGTTGATTTACCAAGCGCAGGAGGCGGCGCGAATTACGCAAAGCGATTACCGCTTGTTCGTAGGGTAAGTCTTCTTGGCGGCCGCAAGCTGATTCCAAAGGGCCGATGGTTAGTGTTAGAGGCGTGCGGAATTCGTGGGAGATATTTTGGAAAAACTCGGTTTTGAGCCGATCGGCTTCTAGGAGCCGTTCTGCCTGCTGTCTGGTAGTCTGGTATAGGCGCGACTGCTGCACGGCTAGAGCAGCTTGAGTTGCCACTATTTGAGCCAAGTCAACATCTGAAAGTTTCCAGCGGCGAATGGTGTGATTTTGGCGCAGGGAAATGCTGCCGATGATTTTGCCTTCGGAGATTAAGGGAACGACTAACAGGGCGCGGGCTGGCGATCGAACTTGCAGTTCTGTAACATTTAAATCGGGGCGTTCGTAGAGGTCTTCAATAGCCACCGGCTCTTTTGATACCATAACTTGCAGCAGCACCGGATTGCCCCGAATCGGCACCAAAGATTGCGGCAAGGAAGGATGGGCAAAAACCCAGGTGCCAGAGTTAACACTACCGCTAGCAGAATCCGTTCCTGGCCCAGCAGAGTTTCCCTGGTTCCCCGCTACCTCTGGATTGTTAAAACCCTGTTCTACAGCCACGGTATTCCTATTTGTGTCGTAGAGCCCCACGCACTGGACGTATTCATCATCTTCTGTCCACAAAGATAGGGCACAGCCGTCAACTTGCAAAGCTTGGCCTAGTTGTTGAGTAATGGCTGCAAAAATATTTTGGGGGTCGAGGCTCGATCGAATTGCCGTAGTAATAGTATTGACTAAGGCCTCGCGCTTGGCCAGCGCCCGCACCTTTTCGTAAGCCCTGGCTTGAGAAAGCGCCAAAGCCGCTTGGTCGGCCACCGTAATTACCAACTGTACCTCATGGTCTTGCCACTGGCGCGGTCGATCGAACTGGTGCAGCGCTAAGACAGCCATCAATTCCGTTTTGTAAAACAGCGGTACGATTAAGCTCGATCGAATATTCGCAGCTTGATAAGCCTGCTGTCGCTGGGGATTGTCCCAATTTAAAACTCTCTCATCAGTTTCGGCATCTTGAATCACCTGCACATCCAGAGTTTTCCAAACCAAATCCGCCAGCAAATCCGCCGAAAGTCCAGAAGCATCTAGAGGTATGGTTTCCGGCGCATGGTAAACGAACTGTTCGTCAGCCGCCCGCCCGTCTTGGAAAGGTCGCAGCAGACAACAATTCACCTCAAACATCTGCCCCACGGTTTCCACAATTCTTTGCAGCATTTGCTGGTAATTGGGGGCCGATCGGATAGTATTGGTAACGGCATAAAGCAGCGATTCTTGCGAGAGAGCCCTACGCAGTTCATTGGTGCGCGCTTTCAGGATATTGTGAGTCTCAACAGCTTGAGTGACAATAGTTTTAAGTTCTTCCGCATCCCAAGGCTTCGTAACGTATTTGAATACTTTGCCAGCATTAATCGCTTCAACTAAATCTTCAATATCCGTATAGCCAGTTAAAATAATTCGGATGACATCCGGGTATTGAGCCGCCGTCAGGCTGAGAAACTCCGTACCGCTCATTTTTGGCATTCGCTGGTCGGAGATAATCACAGCAACTTCTCCCTCTTTTGCCAAAATTTCTAGGGCGGCGGGGCCAGATTCTGCCCTGAACACTTTGTAGTCTCGATGGAAGGTGCGGTAAAGCAAGTCGAGGTTATCCGGTTCGTCATCGACGATCAGAATTTTTAACTTAGGATTTGATTGAGAATTCATGCACCGTTCTCCTGTGCCCCGGGGCTGTTCGATTTAATAAGTATGATGAAAAAAAGAATTCGCCGGTTTCAATTGTTGAAGTCACAATAGTTCGTGAATCTGACGTTGTTGTGAGTTGGCAAAAGCAAGAGTCAACCGGGAGAATTGGTGTTTTGCATCTTGTATTGTGTCCTCGGGAAGTCGCGAGTTGTACAATACGCGACTTCCCGAGGGCTCGCACTCTAAAAAAATGCTTTTTACAAAACCCAGATGCTCCCAATCCAGCTTGATTTTTGAGAATTTAGTTTTAAATCCAGAATTATTCTGAGCCACAATTGTCTGTCGTACACCCTAATTTTATTATTTAATGATATTCACATAAACTCGTCTTGCGGTAAGTGTCCCCTTACCCCTCACCTCTATGCAGAAGCAGAAACACGAATCCGGCACTTTTAAAAGCTGTCTGGATATCTCATAATACATAGGAATAACCTTCGCGATTGTAAGTTAATTTGCCAAATTTATGTCATATTCTCCCTCCTTGGTCGATTTTATTTGGTATGTGAAAACTGCTGTCAGTACGATATAATAGACCACCAATATTTTCGCCTCTGTTTTTTCGACTGCCAAGGTTACAGCAACTTTAACAGTCCGCAGCTCGATACTGTCGGCGAGCCTGCGCCGGTTCCCCTGACTGACGGATATTCGGGGGGTGGCTGACAGACCAAACGGGCTTTGAGTGCGGGTGACGCAATTGTTGTACCATTTGAGTTAGACTTGCACTTTTTCCGCGATCGCGACATTTTTGTGCCATCGCAGATTTTCGAGAAGCCAATTAGTGCGGCCAAACACTGTAAGCCAGAGCGTCCATCTGTTAATCTTAGCTAGGGATGTACTCTGTGGAAACCGGCAAATTAGCTTTCTTCGAGATTTTGACAGTCTCGATCGCCCTTTGCACAGCATTGCAGCACAAGATCGAGCCGTGAAGGAAAACCCCCGCAGAATGTTTCTGACCATCCAAATTTAAATTGGACGGTGGGGAGAGCGATCCCTAGCGCCACAGGTAAAGCCAATTCGTGACGGGACGGGCTTGCTGATGACCCATAACTGCTTAAAGCTGGGTTGTCCGGTTCACCGGGCCGGTGGCGAAGATCCGACGTGCAAGCGGGCCCGATGTTAGTGCGGTCAGTCGTTGAGTTTTTCAATTACCTGAGCGAAAAATTATATTAGATGCGATCGGATATTTGAACCAACACAGATCCGCAGGGTTCCGGGAACCTGACATTAAAACCTTTTTGATTGTTTTTAATACCTTAGCAGTTACCCACCAATTTAGTATTAGGGGATTGGTTTTGATTGATAGGAAATTGATTCTTAAATGCCAAAAACTGGCACACAACATCCAATACTACTTAAATTAAAGCATAAAATAATGTGATTTAATGGTACGAATCAACGATGTCTATAAATTATCACATAATATCATAACATCAGATAAGTTTCTTAGGTAAAAATCCGAGAAAATAGCGTAAAAAAAATAATATAGTGACCTTAAATTGTGAATCCTTCTTTTTTTTCCTCACCGTCTCACGAACAACAAACTCCCCGACTTTCTGCCTTTTCGATCCGCGTCGCTGTGTCGAACGACTTGACACAGCTAGCCGATGTTTTAGCCGTGAGCTTTCACTCCCGCCAGGGATTGGTAGAATGGGTGTATCCGGTGTTGCGTTTGGGCATTTACGAAGATTTAAAAAATCGACTGCGTTCTAAGGCAGAACATTACATTTGTCTGGTTGCTGAGCTAGTCTCGCGCGAGGAAGGAATGCAGAATTATCGATCGCCCCGACTTGGGTCCGTAGCAGGAACAATAGAAATGGCCCTGCGCGCTCGTTTCCCTTGGCAAATTCCAAGTTCAGACTATCCTTATTTGTCAAATTTAGCCGTTCACCCAGACTATCGGCGGCAGGGAGTTGCTCAACAATTGCTCAGCAACTGCGAGGATACAGCAAGAGAATGGGGATTTTCGGAGATTTACCTCCACGTTCTGGAAAATAATCACGCAGCCAGACAGTTGTACTATCAAGCCGGTTATCGCTTGCAACAAGTCGATTGGCATTGGACTCATTGGCTGTTCGGTCAACCGCGCCGGCTGTTTTTACGCAAGCAGATTTCGCTTTCACAAGCTAATTATTTGAAGCGATAGTGGGTAATTGGTAATTGGTTGTATTTGTTGATTTTAGGCGATCGCACAACTCTCATAAAATTGTTTCCATAGCTTCTACCTGTAATAGGAGGTAGGATTTGATTGTGGAAAAAAACGTGATTTGTAGACTTATTGCATATATTTTTGATTGATAGGTAAACCGCAGATTAACGCAGATTAACGCAGATTAACGCAGATGTTTTGCAAGATAGGATCTAGCGGTTAGAGGTAAAGATCGAGTCTTGATATCATGTCCGGTCGATTAATAACACAAATCTCCTGTAAGTTGCCAGAAAGAAGGAGGCTCTTCCTCCGCACCTGCATTACCAGGCAGAGCGAAAGTAACGAGCAATCGCTTAAGTTATTAAATTTTCCTTATTGCGGTAAATCGATCGGAACAGTCAACAGTCAACAGTCAACAGTCAACAATCACCTGACGGTACAACCGGAATTGATCTAAAATCTAAAATCTAAAATCTAAACTTGTACCTCACCTTTTTGACAAAGGCTATATCATATCGTTTCCGCTTGCATCGTCAGGTGATTTAACCTTATTAGAACACAGAGAACACAGAGTCCGAGAATATATATCTGAATCATTCCGATGAAGAGAGGGTTTGATATCAAAACCTCCTAACTGTCGGACGAAGTAGCCCTACAAAGAACGCCACAGAAGTTTTGAGCTGCTGTGGCGTTTTGTTATGAAAATAGGGAACTTTCGGCGCTAATTCTAGCCCTCAGACAAGAGATTAGATAGGAAATCCGAAGAGCCGATCGCCCCGTTAACCCCGATAAAGTTTCCTAACACCCGATCGGTTCCTGCTATTCGCAACAGCGTACCGTCAGGAGTGGCGCTAAATTGCAACTGCTGGAAACTCACGCCGCCAGTCAAAACAAACTTATCGACACCTACCTCGAAGTTAATCACAGTATCAGTGCCGCCGTCAGCACTCAAAACAAATCGATCGCTCCCAATACCTCCGATTAAAGTATCATCTCCCGCGTCGCCAAACAGCCAGTCATCCCCCGCACCTCCATTGAGAATGTCGCTATCTTTACCGCCAAACAGAGTATCGTTACCAGCATTTCCGTTGATAGTATCTTGCCCTTCGTTGCCGTAGAGCAAATCATCGCCGTCACCGCCGTTGATGCAGTCTTGGCGATCGTTTGCGCCCACGGCGACACCTTGATTATCAGCACGATCGCCATAGATGGTATCGTTGCCCTCGCCACCGCAGAGTTCATCGCCCCCGTCACCGCCGTAAATCAAGTCGTTGCCAGCATCTCCGTGTACGAGGTCATTATTTTTGCCACCGTAAATCAAGTCGTTGCCTTCACCGCCAGTGATGGTATCGTCACCTTCATCGCCAAACAGCGCATCAGCACCATCACCGCCAAAGAGCCAGTCCTGGCCGTTGACATCTTTAGCTCGACTTCGAGCACCGCCGTACATAGTGTCGTCGCCGTTGTCGCCGACAAGGGTATCAGAGCCGAGTTCGCCCCAAATCAAGTCATTATCTTTGCCACCCCAAACGCCATCATTGCCCTTACCTGCTTGGACGGTATCATTACCGTTGCCGCCACCGATAATGTCGTTGTCGCTGCCGCCAAAGAGCAAGTCTTCTTCGCCAGCACTATTCATTGAGTTGGAACCACCGCTGTCGCCAAGCAGAGTATCGGCTCCTTCACCGCCGTAGAGGGTATCAGAGCCTAATTGACCGTAGATCAGGTCGTTGCCTTTACCTCCGTAAGCGCGATCGTTTTCTTTCCCAGCAACCAGCGTATCGTTGCCTTGTTGGCCGTTGAGGAAGTCGTTACCGAAGCCTCCGTACAGCAAGTCGAGTCCCTGGGAGTCGCTGGCTTGTTGGTCGGGGATGCCCCCAAACAAGCTGTCGGAGCCCATGCCACCAAACAAGGTATCGGAGCCGAGTTCGCCCCAAATCAAGTCATTTTCTTTACCTCCAAGGGCAATATCATCACCTTTACCGGCGTGGATGGTATCGTTGCCCTCATTACCGTTAATGATGTCTGCACCGTTACCTCCGAAGATCAAATCGCCATTCTCAGCAGCGCTGTTGGAGTTATCGTTGCCGTTGTCTCCGAGAATCGTATCGGCACCTAGATCTCCAAACAGGGTGTCAGAGTCTAAGTCGCCGGCAATCCAGTCGTTCTGTTTGCCTGCGAATACGATATCGTTGCCCTTGCCTCCGTAAACAATATCGGTGTCAATTTCCCCAAAAATCGTGTCATTGTCTTCGTTACCGTAAATTTCGTCCGCGCCGTCTTCACCTAAAAGCAGGTCGTTACCTTCAAAACCGACGATTTTTTGGTTGCCTTTGGTGTCTAGGATCAAGTCATCGCCATTGGTTCCTTTGGTGGTTTGTCCCTCTCCAAGTTGCGAAATAGGGTGGACAAATCCCACTGCGGGCGGTTGCTGCGGGGGCGTAAAGTTAATGCCCGGTTTTTCCTGAATCGGCTGACACAGACACTCGGTATCTGGTTCGGCGATCGGATTTGAGATACCGGGCGCGGGCGTTGGTGTGGGTGTAGGTGTGAGTGGGGGAACAGTTCCAACTGGCCTCAAGATAGCAGCAACATTAGCGCTAGTGGGGCTGACTTTGCCGAGGTTGTCGGTGGCGGTGTAGCTGAAAGTTGCTCCGTTAAAGTCAACTGTGGCTACGAAAAATAGTTGTCCTATTTGTGCCGGAGTCAAAACTTGACCGGCTGTCACGGGTACGTCGCCGTTGACTGAATCTGATAAGAACAGGACTCCTTGGTTGGCCGGGGGGACGCTGGTGATGGTGTAAGAGACGATCGACCCATCGGGGTCACTTCCTCCCAATCCCAACACCTGCACGATGCCGTTAGTCGGAACCGTGAAGTTAATATTGTTAACCGATGGCGGTTGGTTGGAAGTCGGGGAGATAGCGGCAACTGTAGCAGTGGCGGGGCTGGTAGCGCCGCTGTTATCTGTGGCGCTGTAGCTGAAATTGGCACCGGTAAAGTCGCCGGTGGATTGGAAAAATAGTTGTCCTATTTGTGCCGGTGTCAAAACTTGACCGGGTGTCACGGCGACTCCACCGTTGGCTGGATCTCCTAAAAACAGGATTCCTTGGGCCGCTGGCGGCAGGGTGTTGATGGTGTAGGAGGCGATCGACCCATCGGGGTCACTTCCTCCCAATCCCGGCACCCGCGCGCTGCTGTTGGGCTCTACCGTGAAATTAGCATTGTTGGTTACTGGCGGTAAGTTTAGGGGATTTGGTGGGGGTGTCGTTCCTGTTAAACCGAGAGTAGTGGTAGCCAGGGGACTGGTAGCGCCGTTTTTATCTGTGGCGCTGTAGCTGAAATTGGCACCGGTAAAGTCGCCGGTGGATTGGAAAAATAGTTGTCCTATTTGTGCCGGTGTCAAAACTTGACCCGGTGTCACGGCGACTCCGCCGTTGGCTGGATCTCCTAAAAACAGGACTCCTTGGGCCGCTGGCGGCAGGGTGTTGATGGTGTAAGAGGCGATCGACCCATCGGGGTCACTTTTTCCCAATCCCGGAATTGGCGCGGTGCTGTTGGGCCCTAGGGTGAGGTTAGTATTGTTGGCGGATGGCGGTTCGTTGGGAGTTGGTGTGGGAGTTGGTGTGGGAGTTGGTGTTGGTGCTGGAATCGGTATTGGTAATGGTGTGGGAGTGGGTGTTGGTACTGGTGCTGGAGTCGGTGGGGGAGTCGTTCCTGTTAAACCGAGAGTCGCATTAGCAGGAGGACTAACAGCGCCTAAAGTATCTGTGGCGCTGTAGGTAAAATTGGCACCGGTAAAGTCGCCGGTGGATTGGAAAAATAGTTGTCCTATTTGTGCCGGTGTCAAAACTTGACCCGGTGTCACGGCTACTCCGCCGTTGGCTGGATCTCCTAAAAACAGGATTCCTTGGGCCGCTGGCGGCAGGGTGTTGATGGTGTAGGAGGCGATCGACCCATCGGGGTCATTTGCTCCCAATCCCGGCACCGGCGCGGTGCTGTTGGGCCCTACCGTGAGGCTAGTATTGTCGGCGGATGGTAGTTGATTGGGAGTCGTTCCTGTTAAACCGAGAGTCGCATTAGCAGGAGGACTAACAGCGCCTAAAGTATCTGTAGCGCTGTAGGTAAAATTGGCACCGGTAAAGTCGCCGGTGGATTGGAAAAATAGTTGTCCT
>NZ_CAWPRX010000016.1:0-2867 GCF_963890365.1 Tychonema sp. LEGE 07196
ATCTTATACCAATTTCATAAAGTAGCGCTAGACATTACCCCCCCAACCCCCCCGATGCCTTGGGGGGGCTAAGACTTCATCTATACCACATATGAAAGAAAAATGGTATTAGATCCGGTATAGCGGACACGATATTATTCGATTTTTTTAAGGATTGCAGATTTGGGCGATCGCCCTTTCGTCAGGATGGTTAGCAATATAAATGCCCAGCCACTGGCAACTCAGCTTCATTAAACTATCTACATCTAGTTCCAAATTCCAGATTCTTAAAGTAAAATCGTCGCTAGCAGAAACAAGAGTTTTGCCGTCGGGACTAATGTTAACATCGTTAACTCGATCGCGATGTCCGTCAAAAACTTGTAGGAGCACAGCCTCCGAGTTTGTTGTGCCGTCGGCGACATTCCACAGTTTAATTGTGCGATCGAAACTTGCAGATGCTAAAATTTTGCCATCGGGACTGAAACTAATGCTTTTTACCCAAGTTCCATGTCCTTTGATAGTTCTCAATTCTGTGCCTGTTTCTGCATTCCACAATTTAATCGTGCTGTCATCGCAGGCCGATGCTAAAATTTTACCGTCGGGACTAAAACGGATGCTAGTAATTCGGCTGTTATGCGCTCTCTGAATACTTCTTGGGAGAGATTCTAAATTGTTTAAATCCCAGAAAAATATCGCGCGATCGTTCCCCGCAGATGCTAAAGTTTTGCCATCGGGACTGAAGGTGACGCTTCTAACTCTTTGGAGATGTCCTTTGAGAGTTTTAATTTCAGTGCCGCTTTCTCTCTCCCACAATTTAACAGTTCCATCGGTCGCTGATGATGCTAAAATTTTACCGTCGGGACTGAAAACAACGCTGTCAATTCCCCTTTGATGTCCTGAAAGAGTTTTGATTTCTTGTCCAGTTTCTAGGTTCCACAATTTAATAGTTCGATCGCCCGACGCGGATGCTAAAATTTTGCCATCAGGGGCGAAACTAACGCTGGTGACAGCACCTCGATGTCCTAAAAAAGTTTTGATTTCGCTGCCGTTTTGTGCATTCCACAATTTAACAGTACGATCGCCACTACCGGAAGCAATAGTTTTGCCGTCTGGCGAGAAAACCGCACTGAAAACCTGACTGCGGTGGCTTTCTAGAACTTTCGGTTCGATGCCCGCGAGGTTCCAGAGTCGTACCGCGCGATCGGTACCTGCAGTTGCCAAAGTGCGGCCGTCGGGACTGAAACTAAGGCTAGAAACCCTGCCACTGTGTCCTTTGAACGTTTGCGGCTCGATGTTTCCTAACAGCGGTAAATTCCACAATTTGACGGTTCCGTCTTCGCTAGCGGTAGCCAGAGTTGGGCTGTTGCTGCCAGGAGGGCTGAATTGGACGCTCCAGATTTCCTTATTGTGGGCTTGCAGGGTGGTGAGAAGAGTCAGGTTTTCGACATCCCACAGCTTGACTAAACCGTCTTCGCCAGCCGATGCTAGGGTTTTGCCGTCGTCGGAAAAACTGACACTTCTGACAGGCTTGGTATGGCCTTTCAGCGTGGCGATTTCTGTTCCGTCTGCAGCATTCCAGAGTTTGACAGTGCGATCGCTCCCCGAAGATGCGATCGTCAATCCGTCGGGCGAAAAAGAGACATTTGTTGCCCAGCCCCTATGTCCTGTAAAGGTTTTGAGCAAAGTGCCGCCTGCTGGATTCCAGAGTTTGACAGTGCCGTCGGAACCCGAAGATGCGATCGTCAACCCGTCGGGAGAAAAACTGACTCCTCTCACCGCGCCCCTATGACCTGTAAGGGTTTTGAGTTCTGTGCCGTTGGCGAGGTTCCAGATTTTGATCGTAGCATCCTCGCTAGCAGATGCGATCGTCTTGCGATCGGGTGAGAAACTGACAGTCCAAATGTTGTCGCGGTGTCCGGTGAGGGTTCTGAGCAATATCCCGTCAGGGTTCCAGAGTTTGACGGTATCGTCTTCGCTAGCGGATGCGAGGATTTTGCCATCGGGCGAGAAAACGACGTTTTTGACTACTGCTTGGTGTCCGATGAGTCGATCGCGCTCTCGGATGCTGTAAATTGCTTGTTGCAGCGCAGAAATGACTTGCCGTCGCGTATCGAGTTTAGCAGTACCCGACTTTTCCAACTGTTGGAATCTGTGTCCGGTTTTCACAGATGCAATCAGGGCATCAAAAGGGTTTGCAGCCAAAGTAGTTTTTGCAGAAACACTTTCGAGAACTATTTTTGTTTCTGCGAGGGAGCGATTTGCTGTAATTACTTGCAATTGTATGGCGATCGCTGCTGCTAAAGATAGCCCTAAAATAGTCGAGCCGATCGCAATTATCTTTCTCGCTTGTTTTTTAGCTAACATTAACTCTGTTTTAGCTTGATGCTGAGCCAGACTTAAAGTTTCATTAGCTTGTGCCAATATTTGACTTTCCTCAGCTTGCAGTACAAAAGCCAGTTCAACTTCTCGCCTTTCCAAATCCTGAGCTGCTGTTAAAAAGTGATAATCTAGAGGACTTAAGCTTTGATATTTTGCCCATTCCAAAGCTTCTTGCAGTGCCTGACCCCGCAGCAACCGCGAATTATCCTCAAAATTGGCAGCATTCCAAGCATTAAAATTTTCCGCATAGGGGCGCAACTTAGCTAACTGTTTTTCTACCCATTCCAGATTGAAAATTTCCGCGTAAATTCGGTTATAAATTTTTAATTTGCCTTGATGCAGAACCACCAAACCTGAGAGGCGCAATTCGGTTTGTTCGCGACTCCCATCGGTAAGAACCCCCCCCAGCCCCCCCTTGGTAAGGGGAGGAGCAAGAGCAGAATTTAGCTCACCCATCCCTAGGGAAGATAGAGCGGTATTTAGCCCCCCCTTGGTAAGGGGGGGAGCAA
>NZ_CAWPRX010000017.1:0-135953 GCF_963890365.1 Tychonema sp. LEGE 07196
CCTCCCCATCTCCCCCATCTCCCCTCCGGGTCTGAAAGAAGCAAAAGTTAACACAAACAAAGCAAGTGCTTGCGCTCGCAGAGATCCCCGCCTCTGATAAACTTGATGGCTGGGAGTGCAAAAGAGCACAAGGCACGCAGGACTCAGTTGGGAGGATATAATTCGTGGACAATGTAATCGGTTTAGAGATTATCGAAGTAGTCGAGCAGGCAGCTATCGCCTCCGCTCGCTTGATGGGCAAAGGCGAAAAAGATGAAGCCGACAGAGTGGCTGTAGAAGCCATGCGCGAGCGCATGAACAAAATTCATATGCGCGGCCGCATCGTGATCGGCGAAGGCGAACGCGATGACGCACCCATGCTTTACATCGGGGAACAAGTAGGTATTTGTACTCGCGAAGATGCCAAAAATTTCTGCAACCCAGATGAATTGGTCGAAATTGACATCGCCGTTGACCCTTGCGAAGGAACTAACCTAGTTGCTTACGGTCAAAACGGTTCGATGGCAGTTTTGGCAATCTCTGAGAAAGGAGGTTTGTTTGCTGCACCAGATTTCTACATGAACAAATTGGCTGCTCCCGCGGCTGCTAAGAATCATGTAGATATTCGCAAAACACCAACCCAAAACCTCAACATTATCTCAGATTGCCTCGGCCGCAGTATTGAAGATTTGGTGGTGGTGGTCATGGATCGCCCCCGGCACAAAGATTTAATTAATGAAATTCGGGCAGCGGGTTCAAGAGTTCGACTGATCAGCGACGGCGACGTTTCAGCAGCGATTTCTTGCGCGTTTTCTGGTTCCAACATCCACGCGCTGATGGGTATTGGCGCAGCGCCAGAAGGTGTGATTTCCGCAGCAGCAATGCGCTGCTTGGGCGGTCACTTCCAAGGTCAGTTAATTTACGATCCGGCTGTTGTCAAAACTGGTTTGATCGGTGAAAGCAAAGAGAGCAATCTCGCCCGCCTTAAAGACATGGGCATCACAGATCCAGACAAGATTTACAATGCTGAAGAGTTGGCATCTGGAGAAACTGTTCTGTTTGCAGCTTGCGGAATTACTCCCGGAACGCTGATGGATGGAGTTCGCTTCTTTGGCGGCGGCGCTCGCACTGAGAGTTTGGTAATTTCTTCTCAGTCGAAAACTGCTCGGTTTGTGGATACTATCCATATGTTTGACCAGCCGAAATCTCTGCAATTGAATTAGTCATTAGTTAGCGGTTAACTGTTGGCTGTTGACTGTTGACTGTTAGCTGTTGACTGTTGACTGTTAACAGTCACCCGTGATTGGTAATTAGCGATCAACTAAGAACTAATAACAGGTGACTGTTAACAAGTAAGAAATAAATAGTGACAAATCACAGATATGAATATTGCAGTCGTAGGTCTCAGCCACAAAACGGCCCCGGTTGAAGTTCGCGAAAAACTGAGCATTCCAGAACCGAAGATTGAAGCGGCGATCGCCCAATTGCGCGGCTACCCCCACATTCAAGAAGTTGCCATACTCAGCACTTGCAACCGCTTAGAAATTTATATTGTTACCAGCGAGTCTGAGCCTGGAGTGCGAGAGGTGATTCAGTTTCTTTCTGAATGCAGCAAAGTTCCCTTGCTGTCTTTGCGCCCTCACCTGTTTATTTTGCTGCACGAAGATGCGGTGATGCACTTGATGCGAGTTGCTTCTGGCCTCGATAGTTTGGTACTGGGAGAAGGACAAATTTTGGCTCAGGTGAAACAAACTCACAAACTCGCCCAGCAGTACAAAGGTGTGGGCAGAATTTTAGAGCGTTTGTTCAAGCAAGCTCTCACAGCAGGGAAGCGAGTTCGCACCGAAACTAGCATCGGTACGGGTGCGGTGTCGATCAGTTCGGCGGCGGCAGAATTGGCTCAATTGAAAGGTCAGCATTTAGCTAGCAGCCGCATTGCGATTATCGGTGCTGGTAAAATGTCGCGGCTTTTGGTGCAGCATTTGCTCTCGAAAGGAGCGAGCCATATTGCGATCGTCAATCGATCGGTGCGGGGCGGCCAGGAGTTAGCAAATAACTTTAAAGATGCCCAATTGCACTTGTATCTGCTGTCGGAAATGATGCAGGTAATTGCAGATTCTGATTTGGTTTTTACCTGTACGGCTGCTACAGATCCGCTGTTAAATAAAGCTAAATTAGAAGCTGTTTTAATCGTGAACCGCCCTTTGATGTTGGTGGACATTTCAGTGCCGCGCAACGTTGATTCGGACGCGAAGGAAATCGCTCATGTCAAGTCGTTTAATGTGGACGATTTGAAAGCAGTGGTAGCTCAAAATCACGAAAGCCGCCGCAAAATGGCAATGGAAGCTCAGGGCTTGCTGGAACAGGAAGTAGAGGCTTTTGATGTCTGGTGGCGCAGTCTGGAAACTGTTCCTACTATTAGCTGTTTGCGGGATAAGATAGAATTGATTCGGGAACAAGAGTTAGAAAAAGCTTTGTCGCGTCTGGGATCTGAATTTTCGGAGAAACATCAAGATGTGATTGAATCTTTAACAAGGGGGATTGTGAATAAAATTTTGCACGATCCGATGGTACAGTTGCGCGCTCAGCAGGATATTGAGGCACGCAGACAAGCGATGCAGACTTTGCAAACGCTGTTTAATTTGGATGTGGATGTCAATCAGCAGTACAGCTAGCTGGTCATTAGTCCTTAGTCATGGGTCATTAGTTATTAGTCATTAATGCTGTCTCCACTCGCGAATGTTATTAGTCATTGGTCGCTTGTTATTGTTGAAAATTATCAATTATTCTCAACTAATGACTAATGACTAATGACTAGCCTTCGACTTCGCTCAGGCTAAAATGACTACTGACTAATGACTACTGACTAATGACTACTGACTATTTTTAACTAATTATTAATGACTATTAAGCGAATTTATAAATTAATTTTATTGCTTGTAGGGTTGTGGTTGATTTTTGAATTTTCCTCTCGCATTGCGGCAGAAATTTTCTGGTTTCAGGAAGTGGGATATCTTCAGGTTTTGCTGTTAAAGCTGACAACCCAAGGGTTGCTGGGGACGATTGCAATTACGGTTTCTTCTGCCTTTTTGCTGGGAAATTTGGCTTTGGCGCGCCGCCTGCAACATCCGGCTGATGAAATCAAATCGCCGGGGGCGGCGGGGCTATTCGCTTCGCTGGGGGCGAACAAAACGGGGAAGAATTACGACGAATTACCTGTTGCTAAATCTCAAATTACTTTTTATTGGCTGCTGTTGGCGGTATTCGGATTGAGTTCGATCGCCACTTTGACAGTAATTCACTGCGGGCTGTTAGCCGCCAACAGCTTTACCTATCTCGGTATAGGGGGTAATGTGCCTCCACTGCCCGTAAAGTTAGGAATTGAGTCAATTCAGCCAGGGCTGGTACAGCTATTTTCTGGGTGGTGGCAGTTGGGCTTGCTGGTGGGGACAGTGTTAGCTGTGGCAATTAAGCCGGATTTTTGGCTGCGGGCGATCGCTCTTTTTCTCAGTGTGGCGATCGGGATTGTTGCAGTCAGTCGCTGGACAAATGTTTTACAATATTTCCACCCTACTAATTTTAATACAACCGACCCTATTTTTAACCAAGATATTAGCTTTTATGTATTTATTTTTCCAATTTTAGAGTTGCTAAGCTTAGGGCTGACAGTTGTATTTTTGTACGGTTTAGTCTCTGGTGCTTTAACATATTTGCTGTCGGGAGATAGCCTGAGTAAAGGTAGATTTTTGGGGTTTTCGCGATCGCAGCAGCGCCATTTGTACGGCTTAGGTGCAGCTTTCATGCTAGCCACCGCACTCCGGTACTGTCTGGGGCGCTACGCATTGATGTACTCGCGCGGAGACGTTACCTACGGAGCGAATTACGCTGATGTGACGGTGCGGCTGCCCGTCTACGGATTGTTGAGCGTGTTGGCTGGGGCGATCGCACTTTTGATGCTGTACCAAGTTTGGCAATTCAAAACTCCCAATAAACTGATTAAAAAGATTATTTTAGTGTGGATAATTTTGAGTGTTTTGGGAGGTTGGCTACTGCCAAAAATTGTGCAGCAAGTTATAGTCAGACCAAATGAAATAGCGCGAGAACAGCCGTACATCAAGCGCAGCATTGCCTTTACTCAAGAAGCTTTCGGTCTCAAGCAAATCGAAATCAAAACTTTCGATCCAGCCGGGAAACTTACATATGAAGACTTAGAAAGAAATCAACTAACTGTTAGCAACATCCGGCTGTGGGACAAGCGGCCGCTGCTGGAAACCAACCGACAGTTACAGCAAATCAGACCGTATTATACATTTCCTGATGCGGATATCGATCGCTACACAATCAAAAAGAAAACCGCAAAAAAGGGAGAAACTGAAAGCCAGCAAGTAATTCTGGCGGCGCGGGAACTAGATTATGCAGCAGTTGCGCCGGAAGCTCAAACTTGGGTGAACGAACATCTGGTGTACACGCACGGTTACGGCTTTACTCTTTCTCCCGTAAACACAGTCGGTGTCGGCGGTTTACCCGATTATTTTGTTAAAGATATTGGAGTTCCAGCCGAGAAAGGAGAGACTGCTTTAGATATAACTAGCGATCGAATTCGGATGAGTCTCCCGATCGGCTATCCGCGCATTTACTACGGTGCCCTCACAGATACAAACGTGATGACACCCACACAAGTCAAGGAATTCGACTATCCCAGCGGCGAAGAAAATGTTTACAACAATTACAACGGTAGAGGCGGAATTGCGATCGGTTCTCTGTGGCGGCGCTGGCTGTTTGCTAATTATCTCAAAAATTGGCAAATGGTGCTGACTCGCAATTTTACGCCCGAAACTAAATTATTGTACCGCCGAAACATTAACCAAAGAGTTCAGGCGATCGCTCCTTTTTTGCGCTACGATTCCGACCCCTATTTGGTAGTAGCAAACGCCAATCTGAGTAAAGATGATATAGAAAAAAATAACAATAAAAATGGTAATAAAAATCAGGCATCTTCCTCAAATACTAATAGTGACGATCCTCCTAACTATCTTTACTGGATTATCGATGCCTATACAGCGAGCGATCGCTACCCGTATTCAGATCCGGGTCAAAATGAATTTAACTACATCCGCAACTCAGTAAAAGTAGTCATTGACGCTTACCACGGATCGGTTGACTTCTATGTTGCCAATCCCTCAGACCCGATTATCAACAGTTGGGCTCAGATATTTCCCGGACTATTCAAACCCCTTGACAAAATGCCTCTGGCTATCCGCAAACATATTAGGTATCCCGTAGATTTGTTAAACGTTCAATCAGAACGCTTGCTAACTTATCACATGGAAGACCCGCAGGTATTTTACAATCGGGAGGATTTGTGGCGAGTTCCTATGGAAATTTATGGCAGCGAACAGCAGGCGGTAGCACCGTACTATTTGATTACGAAACTGCCGACGGAAACTTCCGAAGAGTTTATTTTGCTGCTGCCATTTACACCAGTAGGGCGCAACAATTTAATTGCTTGGATTGCAGGGCGGTCGGACGACCAAAATTACGGAAAGTTGCTGTTATACCAGTTTCCCAAACAGCGATTAGTTTACGGGCCGGAACAAATAGAAGCATTAATCAATCAAGACCCGGTGATTTCCGAACAAATATCTCTCTGGAATCGCCAGGGTTCAAAAGCAATTCAAGGAAATTTATTAGTTATTCCAATCGAACAATCTTTGCTGTACGTAGAACCTCTTTATTTAGAAGCGGAGCGCAATAGTTTGCCAACTTTAGTCAGAGTTATTGTTGCCTACGAAAACCGCATCGTCATGGCCGAAAATCTAGACTTAGCACTAAAGGCAGTTTTTCAAGAAAAATCTACTAATAAACCGCCAATTATTCGACCTGTAGAATCACCAGTTCCGGCGGTGAATTGAGCGGCGATACCGGGAGCATCTCAGTTTTGCAAAAAGCATTTGCTCGTTACCAGGCTCTGCCTGGTAATGCAGGTGCGGAGGAAGAGCCTCCTTTGAGGAAGGCAACTTACAGGAGAGAGGACTGTAGGAGATGTTTAAGTTATTAAGTTTTCGATCCTTAATACCAATTTCATAAAGTAGCGCTAGATATTACCCCCCCCCCAACCCCCCCTTATTAAGGGGGGGCTAAGAGTTCATCTATAGCACATAGGTCAGAAAAATGGTATAAGGTTCGTGTCCTGTCGATTTACTAAAATTGGTTCGTAGTGCGGACTTTAGTCCGTAAAAAAGCGGACGGTAGTCGGCACTACGAACGGTTTTTGTTATAGTAATCGATCGACAATGAGATCAAAAGAGACAGCATTTTTAGGGTCTTGCTCAAAGCCCGCCGCACAAAATCGATCGCGCGCTATTCAGTGGCAAACAGGCGCTCTCCCAGGGCTGTAAGGAACCACAGCAGCCGAATTCGCCACCAATTCAATCTCCCCCTTAGCATTAATTATCCAGCCTTGAGCCTCCACAATCGGCTCCTTCACCGCCTCAAAATTATGCTCGCTGCTGACTCGTTCCCTGGGACTAGGGGGTAAACCGCCGCGCCCAGTGATGACAAACCGACTTGTCCTTTGGCCTCTAGTTTGACAAGTTTGTGCAGGTGCCTGGGGGACTCCGAGGATTTCTGGTTGATTTAATCCTTTTACGGGGTCAGTATCGGGTGTTCTGAGTTCGACATTGCCGTCAATTCCTAATTCTGAACTGGCGTCGATGTCGCTGTCTAAAGATTGAAAAATGCCTTCGGCAGTAATGATAATATTTCCGCCTCGGCCTCGGACTGCGTTGGCACGGATGTCGCTATTTTCCTTAGCAATTAAAAACTTGGTGTTAATATCGATATTGCCGCCGGTGGCAGTACCGAAGGCGTTAGTAGTAATTTGACTGTTACCCTGCAGTTGCAAATCCGGTGCTTGCAAGGTGATGTTGCCAAAATTGCCGGCTTGGGTTGTGGCTTTAATTGCGCCGCTATCTAAACGAATTGAGTCGGCCGCAATTGTTAAATTTCCTGCTGCGCCTTTGCCGTCGGCACTGACAGTAACTGCTGCGCCATCTCGGACAGTTAATTGCCTGGTTTGAACGGTTAAAGTGCCGCCGGCACCTGTAGAATTGTCAGATGTATTGGCATAAATTCCGCTAGCAGCACCGGAGTTGCTAACTAAATCTTGACCGAATCTATTGAGTCGATCGCCAAAAGTGCGATCGCTCCCAGAAAGGCTTATACTTTCAGAAACGTTCAACTGAATATTTCCCGCACTGCCGCTGCGGTTAGCAGTAGTCAACACTTGTGCGCCGTTAACGAGTTCCAAGGTGCGGGCATTAATCGCAATATTGCCGCCGCTGCTGGAATTGAGAGTTGCGGAACTGACAACAGCGCCGTCAGCCAGCCGCAACATATCAGAATTAATTGTAATTTCTCCGGCGTTGCCGATCGCACTTGGTTCAGTCGGCGTAAATATGCCGCTAGACTGTCCGCCAGCATCAACACCCGCCAGATTGACAGAATTAACATTAATTTGAATACTGCCGCCGTTGCCGACACCAAAAGTATTGGCAATCACAACGGCACCGTTTGTCGCCGACAGCGAATTAGCACTGACGCGAATATTGCCGCCTTCTCCAACTGCTGTTACTTTGACACTGCTGTACAAACCGCTGGACTGTCCAACTCCCAAAGCCGACGAGAACCGGCCGATACCATCTAAGGTAATGCCGTCGCGGACTGTCACCGTTAGATTTCCAGCATTGCCCCGGGCGCCGGTGCTAGCAGTAATCACAGCACCATTAGTCAAAAACAGCGAACCCGCGGCGATATTAATGCTACCACCCTGACCTACTGCGCTGTCTAATGTCTCCACTCGGTTGTAGATACCGCTGGAGAAAACCTCGGCATCGGAACTCGTCCCATCCAAAATCACTGTATCGGCGACGTTAACGTTGACGCTGCCGACATTCCCGCGTCCGTAGGTGCTGGCTTGCAGGGCAGCCCCATTAGTTATCGAAAGCGAGGCTGCTGTGAGATTGACATTGCCTCCGTTTCCTGCGGCTGCTTCTTCCACCCGACTGTACGCACCGCTGGAAATGCCGTCGCCGATTTCATCAAAGGAGGCTGCACCGCTGAGGTTAATATTGACGTTGCCGGCATCTCCGCGCCCGTAAGTCCCAGCGTATATTTGACCGCCGTTGGTGACAGAAAGCGAGTTTGCTGTGAGGTTGACATCGCCGCCGGTGCCTGTAGCGTCTGACAGCACTGCATTAGAAAGAAATGTGCCTTCACCGTCGATCGCGATCGAGCCCAGCGCGCTAACATAAATATCTCCACTTCTAGCGCCCGCCGCACCCAGCCCTTCATTGATACCCGCCCGCACTTTGCTGCCTTCTGAAGCGTTGAAGTTGTGAGCGTTGACAATAACATTCCCGCCGCCTGCTGCGCGCACGTTGATTCCCGCCTCTTTTGTTAGAGATATATCGCCTCTTTCGATGCCGGTGGGAAAAACTAAACTCACATTGTTACCGAGGAAGTTGAGCGGCACAGTTCCAGAGCCAGCAACGGCTGCAAGTTCTACTCTACCGCCGGGAGCGACTAAAACTCCGCCTTCCAATCTCACATCGCCGCCGGCAAGTATCAGACTTTTGCCCGATCGCACTTGCAATCCGTCGGTCGATCGATTTACGATACTTCCAGAAGGCTGTCCGTATTGCAAGCCCAGAGGCACGCTAACGATTAACAAAGGCGTATTTTGTCGAGGAAAAGTGGCAGAGAAATTCGCCCCACCGCCAAAATCTACAGCATTCGCCGTAGTCGCCAAAAACGAACCGCCAATATTTAACGAAGCATTCGGGCCAAAAATAATCCCGTTAGGATTGAGCAAAAATAGATTTGCAGTACCGTTAGCTTTCAACTCGCCGTCAATATTAGAAATCGAGCCGCCGGTAATGCGGGTGAAAATATTTTGGATGTCTGCGGAATTGTTGAAAACAGCCGTGTTTCCCGTCAAAACCGAAAATTCTCGAAAACTGTGAAATAGATTGCTTCCGGCTGTCGTGCCGCCCTCTATCGAGCTGTTTTTGCCGCTGACTTTCACGGTAGAATTGACTGGTAGCGTGGCGTCGGGGACGATTTGGGCTATGCTGGGGGTTATGCTGGGGGCGATCGGGCTAAAGCTACAAAATATTATACTGAACCAGAATTTGCGATTTCTCAGTTTCATTAATCAACTATTTTTAAATTAACCCTAAATTGTACCGTTTGGCGTGTTAATTGTATATAGAAATTTTGGCGGGATTTTGATTTTTTTTATAAACCGCGAAGACGCAAAGGACGCGAAGGAAGAAAAGAGAAAAAGCGTTAGATTTTTTTAGCAATATGAAAGGCGGAAAGATAGGAAGCTTTGATGCTGTGGCCGCAGTTTTTTTCTAGCGCTTCTCCCAAATTTGCTAACAAAGAATTTCTATTCTCTTCTTTCGCGTCCTTTGCGTCTTCGCGGTTCGTTCAAATTACTTATATTAAAATGCGAAATTATGCTTGAGTTTCAGCTTCAGTAAAAATTGGGGGCCACAGTTGACAAATTGGCAATTCCCAACCGGGAAAAAGTTCGGCTACTGTCAAAACATCTTCGTTTCCCAATACAATTGGTTCGCATTCCTGATGGTACTTTTGTGATAACCGCTATATTGGAGCGATATTTTACTCTGAAAATCGCAGATTTTAAGCAGATGTAACGCGGATAAACAGAGATGATTTTAAGACAATTTAGTTGCGAATGCCAGGGGTTTCGTGGAGATTGAAGAATTGTCTGCGACTGACTGCTGTTTGATTATTCTTTTGCAGAAAAGGAGTTGCCGCAGCTACAGCTTTGGGCTGCATTGGGATTGTGGAACCGGAAACCTCCGCCCATCAAGTCTTCTGAATAATCTAAGGTTAGTTGATTGAGATATTTTAAGTGCTGGGGGTCGATCGCTACTTGAATTCCCTCGGACTCGTATACAGTGTCTTCTGGGCTGGCGGCATCGTCAAATGCCATTGTATAGGATAAACCGGAGCAGCCGCTCGATTCTACGCCCAGACGAAATAAAGCATTGCGGTTTGAATGTTTTGACTTGAGGCGCTTTACTTCTGTGGCTGCTGTTGGACTCAGATTAATCATGATTGGTTATTAGTTATTGGTTATTGGTTACTTGTTACTGGTTACTGGTTACTTGTTACTGGTTACTTGTTAATGGTTACTGGTTACTGGTTACTGATTGGTGCGAATAACAAACAACAAATAACAAACAACAAATAACAAACAACAAATAACAAATAACCAGTTAATCAGTTACTTAGCTTTTTCGGTGCGGGCGTAATCGTCTTGAAAGCGGATAATATCATCTTCTCCGAGATATTCGCCGTTTTGTACTTCAATTAAAATCAGGGGAATAACTCCGGGGTTTTCTAGGCGGTGAGAAATGCACTGGGGAACGTAGGTAGATTGATTTGTAAACAAAACTTGTTCTGTTTCGCCGCAGGTAACTTTTGCGGTACCGCAAACTACGATCCAGTGTTCGCTGCGGTGGTGGTGCATTTGCAGGCTGAGGCGGTGTCCGGGTTTAACTTCGATGCGCTTAATTTTATATCCAGGGCCTTCTTCTAGGGTGGTAAACGAGCCCCAAGGGCGCAATTCTGTAGCGGCTATTCCGTTGGATGCTGCGGATGCCAGCAGAGTAGATATTTGAGAAATTTCTTGAGTTTGAACCATGATTTTCACTCCTTGAGGATTGCTTGCTGAATCCTTTGGTAAACGACGTTGGGTTTTGAGGGCGGCTAATTTGTTGTTAAAATCGCAGCCCACCCGCGCGGACGAGTTAGCGAACTGTACAGTTTTACCGAGAAATCTTATCAGCCCGATCGACCTGCCTTAACAACCATAGCAAAATTACCCTAGCTGCTGTCACCCGGTATGCGATCGAATTTACCAATCTACATCAACTCTTCACAGAACTTACTTACGCATCTCAACGTAATTGTGATTAGTCACGCAGTCAAGGCTACGTACAGAATCTCACAATTGCTGTGGATTTAACAAGGGCGATCGCGCCCAGGCCCCGCAAGCTACGGCTTTTTTTACATCGAAGGACGGTTAACTCGAATCAATTTACCACTCAAAGTATCCAGGGTAGAAATAGCATCATCAATTCGCGTTGCCAGCCTTTCAAAATTCGGGTCTTCCGTGCAAACAACAATACCACTATGGTCAGAGTTTTGAAGGTGTAATCGCATGAAATGACGGCGATTTCGCGTTAAAACTGTTCGGTAATTGCTTGCAGCAAAAGCTAACACATCTTCGTCAGGAATTTGAAGATTTGCATTCCCTGCTTCCCTCGCTGTTAATACATCGTGACCCAAAGCCCGTAATAATTCTACGACTGCTAGCGGGAAGTTTTCATCTGTGTAAAAACGTGCCAACTTTTAATAAACCTCGCTTTCTTCCATAACTTCATCATTTTCTTTAATTGCCTGTTCAATTTCTTCTGGATAAGCATCAGCATAAGCCCACGCATTTACCAAGTCAGCGGCGGTTAGATCGGGAAATGATTCTAGGATGATAGCATCGGAAGCACCTAAACGTCGATCGCACACCAGTGACCAAACTGGTATGCGAGTATTGCCAACACAGGCATCGCCGCCACACACGCCGGGAGTCTTTTTAATCCCTAGAGCACCAGTGCTTAAGGTTTGAAGTAAAATTTCTATAGCGGCTGCTTTATCGGCTAAATTTAAGGAAGCTAGATCGATTTTTAATTCGGTGAGTGTCATAGTTTACTATCCCGTTTTTACAGATAGAATATTCTAGCTAAATTATAACGTAATAGGACTTACGCATCGCCCCAGAAACCGGGTTTTTTACAAAAAAATTCGTTACTGTGCACAGATTCCGTAAAAACCCGGTTTCTTTGTCGGAGTGCGTAACTCCTGAACTTTACTCTATGGGAAAACCAGGAATTAGTCGATCTATTTCTACCATCAGTTCCATAGTTTCTTTGAGCGCCACCACCACTTTTTGATAGTGCAGCACATCATCAAAGGATAAAGTGCGTTTGGCTTTTTTGCGGTCTTTTAGCCATTTGTCCAACACCTGATAACCGCCTATTTTAAACTCCCAAACGACCGGGGCGATGCCTTCAAAATAGCGAGTTTTGTTGATATAAATTCGTTGTTCTGCGGGTTTATAGGTAACTTCGGTAACGGCATTGTCACCATCGCCATTCATTTTAGTAATCAGCTTATTCAGCTTTTTCGATTTCATCAGGTGCAGGTCTACTAATGCCTGACCTTTTGCACCCAAGTCTTTGAATAGCTGGTCATTACTGGTCAATGGAACGCGGGGAAAGTCAATTTTGAGAAATTCGGCATAGCGTTGGCGATAGGTAGGGCTGTGGAAGATGGCGTAGATGTAGTAAAAGATAGCTTCTGGGGTAGGAGTGTAGCCAAGTTTTGCTCGAATTGCTGCAATAAAATATGAGGATAAATTGGGAGTTGTTTCAACAAATAAATTACCTTGTTTGTTTTTAGTATCCGGATAAGTATGGAGAGGAAATAAGTAGCCTCGTTCTCGGCTTTTGTTGGAAACATAACAATCATCAGTAATGTTGTTAGTAGCTAGGATGTGTTGCCAAGATTCGCTTATAGTTTGACGACAAGTATAAAATCCCAAATTAGCTTTGTTTAGCATATGGCTCATTACTTCAGAACGAGGCATACAAATAAAACCCCTTGTCTGCCCTGTATAGTAAGTAAATTTTTTATCGAAAGGGCGATACATAATAGAAGTAATTAAGCCATTCTCAGTACCATTACTGCGAATATCATCCTGAGCCAGTGAGACTTTCCAATCTCTTGAATCATCACCAAGTTCATATTTTATTCGGGCTTCCTCTATAGGTAATGAGACAAAACTTTTAACAGTAGTCTCAACTTCTTGAACTGACCATTTTATTGCCAAATCATCTCTTGCCGTGACAATACCCACCGAATGAACAGGCAATATATTTGTAATTTTCCAGCCTTCATCATATTCTTCTAAAAGATTTCGGTCTTGGGGGCAAAATAAATAAAATGATGATTGAGGTTCAATAACTTTCCATTCAACCTCATTAATATCTAATAAATTTAAGCTTTTATATTTAGATGCGCGATCGCCCCATAACTCCGCATGATGAACTTTGGCAGGTGTATGCTTTCCCGGCTCCTTGATAAAAATCCCAATACTGACACCTTGTTGAATGTCAAAAACGTTTTGATCGGGTGAACCGTCAGGACTAATTTCTTTTTTCTTGGAGTTTCCGTGTAAATCCAAAATATAGATATCTGTAAATGTCTGCATCAAATTCTGACGCATTCCTCTAAAAGTAGGGTTATCCAGATAACCGTGATTGGTCACAAACGCTAAAACGCCATAACCAGTTTCACTCACTCGCCATTGTCCAAAGCGGATGAACTTTACATAATCATCCTGCAACCATTTAGGATTCTTTTCACCTAATGGCAGACCATCCACATAGTAATAATCGCGAACTAAACCCGCGATCCACTCACTTTTATTTGCCGAATGTCCTGAATAGGGCGGATTGCCTAATACAACCATCACAGGTGTATCTCGTTTTACCATCGAAGCTTCATTTGCTTCCTGTGCCACAAACTGACCAAACAAAATCTCTGATTTTTTCAGTGCCTCATCCAGCGTATTGGTGAGGTAAATACCTAATCGTTGTTTGCCCTTAAATTGGTAGCCCAGTTCCTGAAGTTCTAGCCCTAGTTTAAGGTGAGCAATGGCATAGGGAGCCATCAATAACTCAAAGCCAAACAATCGATTCAGCAAATTGTCTCGCACATAGCTATCCCACTGATTCGCCATGCCAATTTCTTCTAAATTGCGGTAAATTTGCTTCACCACTTCATACAAAAACGTCCCCGTCCCCGTTGCAGGATCGAGAATTTGCACTTTCGGTTTTTGTGTTATTGGATCTTTGGCATTATCAGCTAATCCCAATGGCAAATCGAAGCGGTCTTTGAGAATAGCATCAACCGATCGCACAATAAACGACACCACAGGTTCCGGTGTATAATAAACGCCTCGACTCTTTCGCAAAGCCGCATTGTACGCCGCCAAAAATGTTTCATAAAAATGCACCACCGGGTCTTCTTGACGAGTGCGCTGCCCAAAGTTTTCGAGAATGCTGCCCATATCAACTTGAGACAGCAATTGCACCAGATCGTCGATCGCCCAATCGATCTGACTGACTGCATCCGTTTCTACAATCGTATTAAACAATCGCTTCAAAAATGGGTTTGTTGCCGGAATATACGTGCCCGCAGTGCGCCGAATAAACGGTTCGCCCCCTGGATTTTGAGCATGACCGACTCTTGCAGCAAATAACCCATAAGAAATCGTCTGAGCATACATATCAGCAAAATCAGCATCATTCAAATCGGGCAACAACACCTCACTAAAGCCCTGTTTAAGTTGATGCAATTCGCCGTCTTTCTTTTCTCCCTCAAGCGCCGTTGTTGTTGCTAACCGAATTGCCTTTGTCAACCTCGCCATCTGCCGGGCCAGGTCTTCAGGACTGCTAACAATCTCGCCTGTATAATTGAGAAACTGCTCCAGCAAAGCCGCAATCTTTTCTGTAGCCATTGCTTGCAGCTTGTTCTCACTACGATTTGCTAAAACTTCCTTCTGCCTGCGCTTCCCATTCACATACCAACGAAACTCTAAATAATTGGTCAATACTAGATTCGGAAACGCTTCTAGATATCGCTGCAATTGCTCAGTTTTTTCAATCTGATCTAAGTCTAAGCCAACGTCTTTGGCTTCTACATAACCCACCAATAGCTCTCGCCGCCGCACGGTAAAGTCTGGAATTCCTGCCTTATTGCCTTTTTCTTCAATGACGGCATCAATGCCCTTATCTGAGTCATCCACCAAATCTTTCAGTGCTGGATAATGGCTGCGTTCGCTACCTTTTTGCAGGTTATTTTGAATCGACTTGAGGTAAGCATCAAAAGATATAGACAGCATTGAATCAGTTTCCTGGTTTAGTTTGGTTTTCGCGCCTCTGCCATTGTTAGTTTAGCCGTAAAGGGATCAACCTGTATGGTGTTGCCTCAAACAACTTAGCAGGAATTTATCTGTGCGGTGCTGATGGTGTAGCAGCCGATCGCACATCAGCAGAAAAATGGTTTCAAACAGCCAGAAAACAAGGATTTGCACATACACCTATTTCCAGCGAATACTTGAACCAAGCTAGTATTGCATAAAGCGATCGCAGATTCAGTGCTTGGGAAAAATTGCAGAGAATGTATTGCTTAAAGCTATGCACTTACAATCATAACTTGTTCTCTGGTTGCCATTGCTAAAATGGCTAAAACTTTGGGAGCTAAAGGCTTCAAATCTGCCAAGCGATTGGATGGTGCTTGCATAACAATGACCGCAATATCGAACTGTGACAAATTTTGTTGAAATGACAAGTTGCGATCGACTGTGATGAAAATATCAAACTCTGCTTCTGCAAGGGCAAGAAGTTGACCATTTTTTACACCCGCCCATCCCATTTGTGGAACTGTTTTTATCTCACAGTCAACAAATTCTCTGGCAAATTTGCGATCGATACACTCATCCAAAAGAAGCTTCATTCGTTATGCCACCATGCCAACAAGCTGTTTTTCTGCTTCTTCCAGCAACGCGATGACTTGCTCTTTAGTTACAGTGGGAAATCCATCTAAAAAATCATCAATTGATTCTCCAGCTTTCAGATAGTCCATAAATGTTTGGATCGGAACTCTAGTACAAGCAAAGACTGGAGTGCCACCCATAATCTCAGGAGACGCGCTAATAATTAGAGATTTTTTCAGCATAAATATTTAGCCCAGAGTTCCTGACAGTTAACTCATCGGTTATAACTATTTTTGCACGATCGATCGCACCAGCAATAATTTTTTCCTGCATCTACCCAATACAGTAAATCTATATATAATACATCATACTAGATCGATCGTCATCCCGCGCTCTGCTCTAGATCGCAATTTTTTGATCACTTTGAGAGACTTATCCAAATGAATAGCAACGGACTGCCAGCAAAACAAGGCCTTTACGATCCGCAGTTCGAGCACGACGCTTGCGGAGTCGGGTTCATCGTACACATGAAAGGCAACAAATCCCACGAAATCGTCGAACAGGGACTAACAATCCTGCTGAACCTCGACCACCGGGGGGCCTGCGGCTGCGAACCCAACACCGGAGACGGAGCGGGAATTTTGATGCAAGTGCCGCACAAATTCATGAAAAAAGTAACGGCGGCCCTCAACATCGAACTTCCAGAAGCCGGCGAGTACGGAGTTGGCGCGATTTACTCATCGCCAAATCAGACGGAACGCGAAAACGGCAAACGCATCTTTGAGGAAATCGCGGCAGAAGAAGGCCAGGAAGTGCTCGGCTGGCGCGATGTTCCCACGGACAACTCATCCCTGGGCGACACCGCCAAATCTAGCGAACCCTTCATGCAGCAAGTGTTCCTCCGGCGCGCCGCAGGTATTGACGAGGCTGCCTTCGAGCGGAAACTGTACGTCATCCGCAAACGCGCTCACAACGCCATCCGCAGGACGGAAGTAGACCCCTACTGGTATAATTCCACACTCTCCTGCCGGACGATCGTCTACAAAGGAATGTTAATGCCGGTGCAAGTGGGAGATTACTATCCCGAACTGCACGACCCCGACATGGAAAGCGCTCTAGCCCTAGTTCACTCGCGCTTCAGCACCAATACTTTTCCGAGTTGGGAACGATCGCACCCTTACCGCTACATCGCCCACAACGGCGAAATCAACACGATGCGCGGCAACATCAACTGGATGCACGCGCGGCAATCCTTGTTCGAGTCGGAGTTGTTCGGAGACGATTTAAAGAAAATCCCGAACTTAATCAACATCGAAGGTAGCGACTCGACAATCTTTGACAACGCTTTGGAATTGCTATATTTGGCCGGGCGTTCTTTACCCCACGCCGTAATGATGATGATTCCCGAACCTTGGACGGCCCACGAGTCCATGAGTGACGAGAAAAAAGCTTTCTACGAATACCATTCCTGCTTGATGGAACCTTGGGACGGCCCGGCTTCGATCGCATTTACCGATGGTACTTCGATCGGCGCAGTGCTCGATCGCAACGGTTTGCGCCCTTCCCGCTACTGCGTCACCAAAGACGACTTAGTAATTATGGCATCCGAAGCCGGAGTTTTGCCGATCGCCCCAGAAAGAATCCTATCAAAAGGCCGCCTGCAACCGGGGCGGTTGTTCCTAGTAAATACTGAGGAAGGCCGCATCGTTTCTGACGAAGAAATTAAGACCAAAATCGCCACAGAACACCCGTACC
Source organism: Tychonema sp. LEGE 07196 (assembly GCF_963890365.1). Lineage (NCBI taxonomy): Bacteria > Bacillati > Cyanobacteriota > Cyanophyceae > Oscillatoriales > Microcoleaceae > Tychonema > Tychonema sp. LEGE 07196. The sequence goes on from NZ_CAWPRX010000017.1 coordinate 17,387, forward strand.
GCCAGTGGATCGACCAGCACATGGTCGAGATTGCCAAACTCCCAGATGCGCCAGCAGTCGCAGAATCCGACCCCGAAACATTGATCCAGCGCCAAATGGCCTTTGGCTACACCTTTGAAGAACTGCGGTTGCTGTTAGCGCCAATGGCAACAAACGGCGTGGAAGCTGTCGGGGCGATGGGTGCAGATACGCCGCTAGCCGTTTTGTCGAACAGACCAAAACTGCTTTACGAATACTTCCAGCAACTGTTTGCTCAAGTTACCAATCCGCCGATCGATTCGATCCGCGAAGAAATTGTCACTTCTGCCGAAACTACGATCGGCGCTGAACGCAATTTGCTGAAACCGGAACCGGAAAGCTGTCATTTAATCGAACTGAAAACACCAATTCTCAGCAATGAAGAATTGGCTAAACTCAAACAGGTAAAAACAGGTAATTTCCGCTCTACTACACTGCCGATTTTGTTCGACCCAAAAACAGGAGTAAAAGGTGTAGAACAGGCGTTAGAAGAAGTATTTGCAGCAGCAGATAGCGCAATCGCCTCTGGGGTGAATATCATCATTTTGAGCGATCGGGGTATCAGTCCAGACAAAGCCCCAATTCCCGCGCTGCTGGCGGTTGCGGGCCTCCACCACCACTTGATCCGTCAAGGTACGCGCACGCGGGCGGGACTCGTGCTCGAATCCGGCGAACCGAGGGAAGTGCATCACTTTGCGACACTTATTGGATATGGTTGCGGCGCGATTAATCCGTATTTGGCCTTTGAGACGATCGCCGATTCGATCCAACAAGGTTTGCTGCTAAATGTCGATTACAAAACAGCTTGCAAAAACTACATCAAAGCCGCAACCAAAGGCGTGACAAAAGTTGCCTCAAAAATCGGGATTTCGACAATTCAAAGTTACCGCGGCGCGCAGATTTTTGAAGCAATTGGCTTGAACAAATCCGTAGTCGATAAATACTTTGCTTGGACAGCTTCCCGGATTGAAGGTGTAGACTTGGAAGTCATCGCCCGAGAAGCAATTTTGCGCCACACCCACGCCTTCCCCGAACGCCCCAGCAGCGGACATACTCTCGATGTCGGCGGCGAATATCAGTGGCGGAAAGAAGGCGAAGCCCACTTGTTTAGCCCGCAGACAATTCACGCGCTGCAACAAGCAGTTCGCGAAGGAAGTTACCCGCTTTTCCAAAAGTATTCCGCCCTGGTAAACGAACAAAACCAGCAGCATTTTACCTTGCGCGGTTTGTTGCAATTCAAGCAGCGGGAATCAATCCCGATTGAGGAAGTCGAACCAGTGGAATCTATTCTCAAACGCTTTAAAACTGGGGCGATGAGTTACGGTTCAATTTCCCAAGAAGCCCACGAATCTTTGGCTGTAGCGATGAACCGCATTGGTGGTAAATCGAACACCGGTGAAGGTGGCGAAGATCCCGAAAGATATACTTGGACAAACGATCGCGGCGACTCGAAAAACAGCGCGATCAAACAAGTTGCTTCCGGGCGTTTCGGCGTTACCAGCTTGTATCTTTCCCAAGCCAAGGAACTGCAAATCAAGATGGCGCAGGGGGCAAAACCCGGAGAAGGCGGACAGTTACCGGGTAAAAAAGTATACCCGTGGATTGCGAAAGTACGGAACTCGACTCCTGGTGTGGGTTTGATTTCGCCTCCTCCTCACCACGACATTTATTCGATCGAAGATTTGGCCGAATTGATTCACGACTTGAAAAATGCCAACCGGGAAGCGCGGGTTAGCGTCAAATTGGTGTCGGAAGTGGGAGTCGGGACGATCGCCGCCGGGGTTGCGAAGGCCCACGCCGATGTGGTGCTCATCTCCGGCTACGACGGCGGTACCGGCGCGTCGCCGCAGACTTCGATCAAACACGCGGGATTACCTTGGGAGTTGGGATTGGCCGAAACTCACCAGACTTTGGTACTCAACAATCTCCGCAGCCGGATTGTTGTCGAAACCGACGGACAAATGAAAACCGGTCGCGATGTAGCAATTGCTGCCTTGCTTGGTGCTGAAGAATTCGGATTTGCTACCGCGCCGCTGGTGACATTGGGCTGCATCATGATGCGCGTATGTCACCTGAACACTTGCCCGGTGGGTGTTGCAACCCAAGATCCGCTGCTGCGGAAAAACTTTACCGGCGATCCGGATCACACGGTAAACTTTATGACCTTTGTCGCGCAGGAAGTCCGGGAAATTATGGCGCAGTTGGGTTTCCGCACGCTGAATGAAATGGTGGGGCGTACCGACGTTTTGGAACCTCAGCAAGCGGTGGCGCATTGGAAAGCTAAGGGTTTGGATTTCTCGAAAATCCTTTACCAGCCGGATGTTGGGGCGGATGTCGGGCGCTACTGTCAGATGGCGCAGGATCACGGGTTGTCCAAGTCGATCGATATGACTGTGTTGTTGGATTTGTGCAAAGGTGCGATCGAAAACGGCGAAAAAGTGCACGCCAAACTGCCGATTACCAACATCAACCGCGTTGTCGGCACAATTCTCGGCAACGAAATCACCAAACGCCACTGGGAAGGTTTACCCGATGACACGGTACACCTGCACTTCCAAGGTAGCGCGGGACAAAGCTTTGGCGCATTCGTGCCCAAGGGAGTCACCCTAGAGCTCGAAGGCGAAGCCAACGACTATCTGGGCAAGGGCCTCAGCGGCGGCAAAATCATCCTGTATCCGTCGCCGGCTTCTACCTTTGTCGCAGAAGAAAATGTGATTGTCGGCAACGTGGTGCTTTACGGAGCCACCGCTGGCGAGGTTTTCATCCGGGGGATGGCGGGCGAACGTTTTGGAGTCCGCAACTCCGGCGTGAATGCAGTAGTTGAAGGTGTGGGCGATCACGGTTGCGAGTACATGACTGGCGGCAAAGTTGTAGTTTTGGGTGAAACCGGGCGCAATTTTGCAGCGGGTATGAGTGGCGGTGTTGCTTACATTTTGGATGAGGCGGGGGATTTTGCTACTCGCTGCAATATGTCGATGGTGGATTTGGAAAAACTGGAGGATGTTGAGGAAATTGCAGATTTGCGGCAGTTAATTCAGACTCATTTTGATTTGACTGGAAGTGCGAAAGCATCGAAAGTTTTGGCAAATTGGGATGCGATGCTGCGGGTGTTTGTGAAGGTGATGCCGCGGGATTACAAGCGGGTGTTGCAGGCCATTGAAAGGGCGATCGCATCGGGTTTAAGCGGTGATGATGCGCTGACGGCTGCGTTTGAAGAAAATGCTCGCGATGTCGCCCGGATTGGCGGTAGCTAATCCAAGAAACCGGGTTTCTGCGATAATCTCAGCATCCTAGCTAAGATTTAGGAAGAAACCCGGTTTCTGAGCCCCCGCGCCAATCCAAGAAACCGGGTTTCTGCGATAATCTTGGTGAGGATGCCGAAATTTAGGAAGAAACCCGGTTTCTGAGCCCCCGCGCACAATCCAAGAAACCGGGTTTCTGGGATAATCTCAGCATCATCGCTAAGATTTAGGAAGAAACCCGGTTTCTGAGCTCCCGCGCCAATCCAAGAAACCGGGTTTCTCCGATAATCTCAGCATCATCGCTAAGATTTAGGAAGAAACCCGGTTTCTGAACCCCCGCGCCAATCCAAGAAACCGGGTTTCTCCGATAATCTCAGCATCATCGCTAAGATTTAGGAAGAAACCGGGTTTCTGAGCTCCCGCGCCAATCCAAGAAACCGGGTTTCTGCGATAATCTCAGCATCATCGCTAAGATTTAGGAAGAAACCGGGTTTCTGAGCTCCCGCGCCAATCCAAGAAACCGGGTTTCTGCGATAATCTTGGTGAGGATGCCGAAATTTAGGAAGAAACCCGGTTTCTGAGCTCCCGCGCCAATCCAAGAAACCGGGTTTCTGCGATAATCTCAGCATCCTAGCTAAGATTTAGGAAGAAACCCGGTTTCTGAGCCCCCGCGCACAGAGCCCCCGCGCCAATCCAAGAAACCGGGTTTCTGCGATAGTTTAAGCATCGTAGCTAAGATATAGGAAGAAACCCGGTTTCTGGCCCCCCGGTTTCTGAGCTCCCGCGCCAATCCAAGAAACCGGGTTTCTGCGATAGTTTAAGCATCGTAGCTAAGATATAGGAAGAAACCCGGTTTCTGGCCCCCCGCGCACAGAGCCCCCGCCCCTAGTCCAAGAAACCAGGTTTCTGGCCCCCACGGAGAGCAATATGCCACGTCGCCAAGTTATCTTACAAACGGGTAATTATTACCATGTTTATAACCGAGGTAATGACCGTCAGCATATTTTTTTTGAACGAGAAAACTATATTCATTTTTTACGCCTATTAAGACACCATCTGATTACTAATGGTGTCGATATAATTGCCTATTGTTTGATGCCGAATCACTATCATTTATTAGTTTATCTAACAACGGATCGTTTTTCTAAGCTGATGCAGTCATTTACTCTATCTTATGTTAAGGCTATCAATAAACGCTATCACAAGGTGGGTTCACTATTTCAGGGAAGGTTTCAGGCGATTCATGTAGATAGAGAAGAATATTTGTTACACCTAACTCGTTACATTCACTTAAACCCAGTCTGTGCTAAGATAGTTAAAAAAGCAGAAAACTGGGAGTTTTCCAGCTATCAAGAATATATTGATTTGCGGCGGGGGAATTTACCTAAGATAGATCGAGTGCGATCGCAATTTCAGTCAGCAGATGCTTATCGCTACTTTTTAGAAGACTTAACTAGCGATAAATTAATCCAGCATTTAACCTTTGAAGAATAGCCAAAATCCAAGAAACCGGGTTTCTGCGACAATCTTCGCATCATCTCGCCTGATATAGGAAGAAACCCGGTTTCTAACTCCCGCCCACAGAGCCCCCACCAATCCAAGAAACCGGGTTTCTGCGACAATCTTCGCATCATCTCGCCTGATATAGGAAGAAACCCGGTTTCTGAACCCCACAAACCGCCCCAATCCAAGAAACCGGGTTTCTGCGACAATCTTCGTATCATCACGCCTGATATAGGAAGAAACCCGGTTTCTGAACCCCACAAACCGCCCCAAAAATTCTCATGGAGCAGTTGATAAATTTTAGGTACAATCTAAGATTATTGTGGGCGATCGCATCTAGTAACCAGACTATATCTGGGAACCAGTAACTACATTTCACAGAAACACAAAGGCACAGTATGAAAGCGATTGAAACCCCTGGAACAATTGACTGTCGAGGGATGCTTTGTATCGATCGCCCGTGCGGACTTTAGTCGGTTATTTTTTGCGGATTAAAGTCCGCACTACGAACCGGATATCACAGGTAAACCGTCCTGAAATACCAGCAATTGTCCCGGTTGAATTTGCGTCCAAACTTCATCATCCGTCAGCGGAAAAGTAGCAATCACCGCCACGCGATCGCCTTCCTGTGTCAATTCCCGGAAATCTACAGTTACATCTTCATCGATCGAGTGCGCCCTAGCAAAAGGTGCTTGTCGCACAATATAATGCAGATTTGTAGAACAGTGTGTAAATAAATGTTCTCCATCAGAAAGTAAATAGTTAAAAATTCCGTGCCCTGCTAAAGTTTTAGTAATTTCGTTCAGAACATCGTAAATTTCCGTCAAAGCAGGCTTATTTTGAGGAAAACTTTCTCGCAATTTTTCTAATATCAAACAAAATGCTTTTTCACTGTCAGTTTGGCCTACAGCTTGATAAAATCCCGCACTTTCAGGATGAAATTTTTCCAGATTACCGTTGTGAGCAAACACCCAATAGCGTCCCCAAAGTTCCCGACTAAAAGGATGGCAATTCTCCAGAGAAATTTCGCCTTGAGTAGCTTTGCGAATATGAGCAATCACGTTAGTTGAATGAATGGGATAGCGGCGCACTAATTCAGCAACCGGAGAATCAATAGCAGGTTTAGAGTCTATAAAAAGGCGACATCCCAAACCTTCAAAAAAAGCAATTCCCCAACCGTCTTGATGAACGTCAGTTCTGCCACCTCTTGCAGAAAAACCCTCAAAAGAGAAGCAAATATCGGTTGGAACATTGCAGTTCATTCCCAGTAATTGACACATCGCTTTGACCTCTCTGGAGTTGGGATTGATGGCGCAGCTCTTGGCAGCTACAGATGGGCAATGATAGTATTATAGTATAAATTGATTTAGTTTCATAAAAAAAACAGAATGATTTGGAATTTTTAACCGCAATGCTACTGAAATCAAAACAATGGGTGAATCGAAGCTATCCGGTTCGATTGTAAGCATCTGCGGCTTTGCAAAAAGCATTTTTTTACGATTTCAAAAAAAACCACTAGCGGCCTTGTATAGCAAGCAACCGGAGCACCTCGCACTATAAATGCTTTCGGATAGATACAGCCCTGCTATTTGTCCGTTTTTTTTATTCAATTCATGTAAAAGTAAATTTTATGGAGGGAAATCAGAAAATTGCTTGAGATTGTTTAAAACTATTTGAGGCTTACCTTTGTATTGTTCTATCTTACCGCTGATATAGACATATCCCCGTCCCATACCCGCATAACGCTTCTCGATTAGCCGCTTCAAGGGAGCCTTTTCATCAGTTTTAGCATCAGGTATCCACAAATCTAATCTGTGATACGATGAACCCGCATAAATTCTAGCATGACCGCCGATCCATTGATTAATGCCAGACTGTAAATCGCAGAAAATAGTAATAGGTTGAGCTGTCTCAGAAGCTGCTAAAATTTTCGGGTAGTGCAACCTCACAGAAAGCGCTTCTGTAGTTGCTTCACACAAGCGGAAATCTTCAACAATCGAGCCGCGCATCGACCACCAAGGTAGTAAAATAGTATAGTTGCGACAGGGAATTTTGGCATTGGTAATCGGATTCCAAATCATCAGATTGTAAGCTTTTGCAGCCGATTCTGCTTCAGTCATTGGTCGGTGATACAATCGGGAGCGCCCGTATTTGACAAAGTAGGGACTCCAGCCTTGTTGAATCAGTTTGAGGTTGTAATTTTCTCCATCTTTATGTACGTAACAGAGGAGACGGCCGTAGTTGTCGCGATGTTTTTCTAGAGCAAGTTTAACCGGATCGTCTGTATCAAATTCTATGTCAATTTGAGCAAATTTACCATCTGCTGTAGTGAAGTATTGTTTAGCCATTTCCGAAGCTGCTTTGCCGGCTGCTGTAACAGGTTTTGAACTGTTGGAGTAACTTTCTTCTGTATCGACGCAAATCAGCCGCAGAGACTCGGTTTTGCCGTCGATAGAAATTTTGATGCTGTCGCCATCAACTACTTGAGTTACTTGCAGGTTCTGAATTCTGGTTGCCATATTTTGAACCTTGTTGGACTTGAGACTAGATTCGCATATTTAGGCTAAATTGTACATGAGTTTGCTGCCCAAAGCAATTAGTGAGAACTCAGAAGCGTCAAGTGCACCCAAAAACACGCTACCGGTTAGTGTTGGTATTTTTGATATTGATTTTTGCAAGTTGCTGCGTAACTTATTAAGTCTGGGAAAAAAGCCGTAAAATCTGATTCAAGCTGCTGATAATTAACTGTCAAATCTTCCACTCCACCTGCTAAGTTATTTGTCCGCTTGATTCTTGCCGACATTCGATGGAGAGCAATATCTATTCCGCCAATTTCCTGATAAGAACCGAGCAAGTCGCGGGCGATTATTTGCGGCATAATCCTCTGAAGTGATTCTGGCAATATATCGCGGTTGTCTTGCAAGACTTTGTAGGCTAGGCGGGCAAAATCGCAGAGTGGAACTTCTGAATATTCCAGAAAATTTTTAGCTAAAAAGTGGTCGTAAAATACGTCTATCAAAACTCCAGCAAACCTGCGTCTCTGGGCGCAAACCAGGCTTGTGCTCGATCGCACTACTGCATGAGAGTCGGTATAGATATCTACTTTTCGGTGCAAATCGATGCCGTTTCTAATGTCCTCGGAATAAAGATTGACTGCCGAACCCTTGACAAAATCGCCTAAGAGGTTGCCAATCAGCGATGCTGGCGTACCGTCTGATAAGAATAGATGAGCTAAATAATTCATTGCTACAGTAAAAAAATCTAAGATAGCATAGGGAGAAAGAGTAATGGCTATTCTCGAATGTGTAAAACCGGGTGCTAAATTCGGTCAAATTATTCTGGCCGTCGATCTGACTGTTGCCGGTTCAGTCGATCGCGTTTTAGCAAAAATTCAACACTTAGGATATGACCCAGAAATCCGTCATGTCAACTATCCGTCTGGAGTTCACGTCTTAGCAATTCTCAAAGACGAACAGCATTCAGAAGCAGTCGATGATGACTACTTGCTAGAAGATTGGCTGCAAGTAAGGTCGGAAATTAACAGCGATGCCGTTCATTTGTGGCGAGGTAAATAAGCGAATTAACAATTAAACTGCAGATGAACACAGATGTAAATCTTATCTGCGTTCATCCGCGTTTATCTGCGGTTGCACAGCCCTAGGAACCGCCTCGCAACTTATCCAAAACAGTCCGATCTTCCAAAGTCGAAGTATCCCCAGAAACCTCTTCTCCGGCGGCTAAAGAACGCAGCAAGCGGCGCATAATTTTACCGCTGCGCGTTTTCGGCAAAGCATCGGTAAATCGAATTTCGCCGGGACGGGCGATCGCCCCAATCTCCTTAACAACGTGCTGCTTCAACTCCTTCTCCAATTCTGGACTAGGTTGCTGCGAGTCATCCAGCGTCACAAAAGCGACAATTTCCTCACCTTTAATCTCATCCGGTTTGCCAACAACCGCAGCTTCCGCCACCGCTGGATGCGACACCAAAGCCGATTCAACTTCCATCGTGCCGAGTCGGTGTCCGGCGACATTAATTACATCGTCAACGCGGCCCATTACCCAGAAATAACCGTCTTTATCCTTGTGGGCACCGTCTCCAGCAAAGTAGACGAATTGGCCATCTTTCCGGTGCAAATATTCCCAATAAGTGCGGCGGAAACGATCGGGATCGTTGTAAAGTGTACGCATCATTCCCGGCCAAGGATGTTTTATAACTAAATAACCGCCGCTTTGATTAGTTACTGATTCGCCATCTCGATCGACGACATCGGCAACAATTCCGGGGAAAGGAAGGGTGGCAGAACCGGGTTTTGTAGGAATTGCACCGGGCAAAGCGGCAATCATAATTCCGCCAGTTTCTGTTTGCCACCAAGTATCGACGATTGGACAATTTGAGTTACCAATTACGCGCTGATACCACATCCAAGCTTCTGGATTGATCGGTTCGCCGACTGTTCCTAACAATCGTAAAGATGACAAATCGCGGGCCTTGGGCAAGTCTTCACCCATTTTCATAAAGGTGCGAATTGCTGTTGGTGCGGTGTAGAAAACAGTGACACCGTATTTTTCAATTACGTCCCAAAAACAGCCGGGATTCGACGCGCGGGGCGCACCTTCATACATTAAAGTTGTTGCGCCGTTGGAAAGCGGCCCGTAGAGGATGTAACTGTGGCCTGTAATCCATCCGACATCGGCAGTACACCAATAAACATCGGTATCTTGCAAGTCGAAGATCCACTTGGTTGTCATGTGGGTATAAAGGTTGTAGCCACCGATTGTGTGGACGACTCCTTTCGGTTTGCCTGTGCTGCCGCTGGTGTAGAGTACGAATAGCATATCTTCGCTATCCATTGGTTCGGCGGGACAATTTGCTGAGGCGTTTTTTTGCAGTTCGTGCCACCAAATATCGCGCCCCGGTTTCATCTCAATTTGTTGTTTGGTACGCTGAACTACAAGAACGTTGTTAACGCTTGGTACGGCGTTATTTGCTAATGCTTTATCGACTTGTGCTTTGAGGCCGACGGCGGTATCTTTGCGGAAGCCGCCGTCGGCGGTGATGACGAGTTTTGCTTCGCCGTCCTTGAGGCGATCGCGCAATGCTTCAGCGCTAAATCCGCCGAATACTACGCTGTGTACTGCACCGATTCTGGCACAGGCTAGCATGGCGATCGCAGCTTCGGGAATCATGGGCATATAAATGCCGACGCGATCGCCCTTTTGCACTCCCAATTCTTTGATGACATTAGCCATTTGGCAGACTTCGCGGTGGAGTTGCGCGTAGGTGAGGGTGCGGGAGTCACCGGGTTCGCCTTCCCAGATGAGGGCGGCTTTGTTTTTGCGCGAAGTGGTTAAATGGCGATCGAGACAATTGTAAGAAATGTTAATTTTGCCATTGACAAACCATTTAGCAACAGGTGGCTGCCAGTCGAGTACGGTATCCCACTTTTGGAACCAGTCTAATTCTTGGGTAGCGAGTTCTGCCCAAAATGCTTGGGGGTCAGCTTTGGCTTTGTCGTAGAGGGCGCGGTACTCTTCTAGGCTTTTGACGTGAGCTTTTTGGGAGAATTCAGCCGTGGGCGGGAATAGGCGTTTTTCATGCAGAATTGATTCGATCGTATCTTGTGACATCGCTGTTAATTTTTTTTTCAGTTACTCTTTTTAACTATTGTTTGCACAAGTTGGGGCAAAAGTATGTTTATTTTCCTTAAGATTTGGGGGGATTTTGTCAATTTTGGAGCGGCGCGAGAAATTATAGCACTGGTAAATTGTAAATTCTATCTTGGTACTCATTATCAAATGACGCTTCATAAATCAGAAGCAGTAATTCAATATTTTGACCTATACTCATCTTGGTATTCAGGATAAATCTTCCTGGAATATGGCTATTTTGCTCTAGATCTTCTGTTAAATGAACAGGCATAGAGCGGCGATTGTTGGTAACAAGAATGAAATTGTGGATTTCGCACCAAATAATAATTTCTGGATCGAGAGTGCCTTTGGAAGGTGCTGTTAATTCTCCCAATGCTAGAACAACCAGATCGGGATTGCGCCTGCGAATTTGGTTGAGATAGGCAGGAAGAATCGACATTTTCATCAAAGAGATATTGGATGGGCATCAGTTTTGCTCCTGGCATCTCTTTCTGCTTTGAATTTGCGGAGTTTTTCTGTCACTGGAGGAGGATTGCGACGTTGTTCTTCTCGCATTTGTTCTCCCCATTCCAGCCATTCAGTTATGTACTTACCGACTGCTTCTTTGTTGTGCAGGTAGTACAAAATTGTTGCATAAACTTGTTCGAGGGTGAGGGATGTATAAATGTTAGCGATTTCTTCGGGAGTTCGGGCGCGAAACAGGTATTCGTAGAGAATGGTTTCGATGCCGATTCGGGAACCTTTGAGCCGAATGTCGTCAGGTCTTAGGAAGTTAAAATATTCTTCTAGCTGCATGGCTGGTTCTGGGTGATATCTGGTATGATTGTATCACAAGTAATTGTCTGTTTGGGGATTGAGATAGTTTACGGTTTTTTGGGAATGATTTAACCGCAGAGAGCGCAGAGAGCGCAGAGGAAGAGAGAGATGAATAATTCTGATACCAATGGGTTTTAATGGTTGCTTAAACATCATCAATTTATCTCAATTTTAAGATAAGATTATACCAAGTCTGCAATATACTTGACATGAACAGCCGATCGCACAAAAGCTATGACTCAAAATTTAGAAGCCAGCCAACTTTCGCTAAATGACGTTCGCCGCCTTCTCAAACTGGATGAGGGAGAAGCAGATTCGCTGACTGATTTTTTTCCCCTGGAACCGTTGAGCGAATCTGAACAGCAGGAATTATTGAAAATTAGACAGAACTTTCGTCGGTACTTAGCAGCAGGTAAAGTATCTGAAGAAATGGTGAAGTTTTTAGCACTTTCGCCTTTAATGCGATTAACTGGATTTTTCGATGTTCCGGTGGTGTTGACAATGGAAGATAGCATTCCGATCGAGGTTGAAGATGAAGATACTTTAATTAAAGGGCGGTTGGATATTCTCGCTGTAAATGGGCCGGATGCGGAGATTGGGGCGGCGCAGTTCTGGATTTTGGTGGTGGAGGCGAAAAATAGCGCGATCGACTCCTGGGCCGGTTTACCGCAATTGCTGACTTATGCGTTTAAGAGTTTGCAGCAGCAACCGTCTGTTTGGGGATTGACGACGAATGGACGCAACTATCAGTTTGTGTATCTGACGCGGGGGAATCCTTGCACTTATCAGCTTTTACCGGAATTGAATTTGATTGATAAAGGGCGATCGATCGAGTTGGCCCAAGTTTTGAAAGCGATTTGCAAGTTGCAGAATGTGCAGTTGCAAATCGCATAAGTAGTGTTATGTTCCTAACGTCATTACCGCATCTTTGTTGCTGCCGCATCCCCATATTCGCCCATCCACTCCTGCTTCGGATTCACCGTAAAAAGCAAAACTTCTGCAATGCCAAAAATCATATTTTTGCGCTGAAAAGCCTGTTTGCGTTTAATCCTTTCTCGGCGTTGGAAATCAAAGTAGGCATCGGGTGAAGCGTCGCTCAATTCCGTTACCTCCAAGGTAAGGGTATTAGCAATTTGTCGCAGCCGCTGCAAATGTATTTGCAAAAGTTTGCTCGGAGTAACACTCGGCTGGTTAATCCACAAACTCCGAGGATGACCGAGCAGATAAATTAAACCGAGTAGGAAACCGCTCGTTTTGCGATCGGTGGTAGATAATGACCAATCGGGTTCCAAGGTACTGATGATTGTGACTGCAACTGGCATTAGCCTGCCTGAAAGAACTATTTGATTGACTTCAGCCCAGCAATAATGTTTTGGATGAAAAAAGAGCCTAGCAAAACCACTTTTTTGTTTACCACAAATCACTGTAAAATCGATGAGTTTGGCAAAGCCCGCAGATTCTAGAGCATTGGTATATTGCTGCAACGATTTGACATCTAGTTGCGGAAATTCATCGGGTTCAACTGCTACGAATTCTTGCTTCTTTAAGTAGTCTTGAAGCATCAAAGGTTTCAAAAAAAGCAACAGTAGCACTACGAAGCCAATGAGCCAAGTCACCACAGGAACTAAAACAGCAATCAGCCATGCTGGGGCTGCCAAAAATCTGAGAATCCCAATTAGGTAATACCTTATTATTGGGGATACAAACGCGGTAACGATGAAGGCAAGTACAAAAAGAAGAATTTTTTTCATTCCGTCAATATCCTCAGACTTGAATAAATATTTTAAAAGCGATCGCTCTGCTGGTTGCTGTTTAGACAATTGTTTTAAAAAGCAATTATCTACTAATTAAAACTAATATTAATACCGAAACTTCCCGACATCAAACTTTATTAACTATTTGTAATATCACGAACAAACCAAAAACATTTGCATCTTAATTTTGTATATTTTAATCTCTATCTACTTAAGTAAATTCTCGATATTAAACTGCACACCGTTCATATTCTAAAACTATCTCGGTAATTTCCGCCGCAGGCATATCAGCTTGTTCAGAACTGATTGACGCAGATAATTTTAGGGTATTTTCCGATTTTTTAAATTCAATGCTGCTGATGCCGGCAGTCAAAACTGAAACTTTCAAAAGCCCGATCGCCCGCAACCCCTTTTCAACTCCTCGAATCCGCGTCGCAACATTGAAATAAGATTAACAAAAGTTCGATCGCGCGCAAGTACCTAAAAATCGGCAAGGAGTCGCACCAGTGGCACAGGGAGAAGGCACACCAACACCAACACAGACAGACAATCGGGACTATTCCTGGCCATTTTGGCCGATCGTCCCAATCTATCCCTACGGCAAGCGGCGCACCATCCGCAAAGAAATAGTCAAAGACAAAATCTGGACTTTTGACCAACTGCAAGGCATTTTCTACGTGATTGTGCCGGTGCGGATGACGGTTATTAAACTAGAATCCCAAGGGCTTCTAGTCTACGCCCCCGTCGCACCGACTCGCGAGTGCATCCGCTTGCTAAACGAGTTAGTAGCAGAGCACGGCGAAGTTAAGTATATTTTGCTGACAACCGGTTCCGGCATCGAGCACAAAGTGTTTGTCGGCCCGTTTGCGAGGTGTTTTCCCGCAGCGCAGGTGTTTGTCGCCCCGCAGCAGTGGAGTTTCCCCATAAATTTGCCCCTGAGTTGGCTGGGTTTGCCGGCAAAACGCACCTCTGTACTGCCCCGTGACAGCAGCAACACGCCCCTCGCAGGTGAATTTGACTGGGCAATCCTAGGCCCGATCGACCTCGGTTTGGGCCGCTTCGCTGAAGTTGCCTTATTTCACAGGCAGTCGCGCACGCTGATGCTAACAGATTCCGTCGTTTCCATTCCCGAAAACCCGCCCGCGATTCTCCAACTCGACTCCTACCCGCTGCTGTTTCACGCCAAAGACACCGCATCGGATGTGGTGGCAGACACCGAGGAAAATCGGCGTAAAGGATGGCAGAGAATCGCCTTATTTGCCATGTATTTTCGCCCCAGCGTGCTGGAAGTGCCGCCCTGGTCGGGGGTGTTTGACAGAGCTATCAAAGCGCCAGAACGCTCTAGAAAAGCTTATTTTGGGTTGTATCCGTTCCAGTGGAAACCTGGTTGGGCGCGATCGTTCGAGGCTTTGCGGGGTGGAGGGCGGTTGTTGGTTGCGCCGGTTTTGCAGGCTTTGATTCTCAACCGCGCGCCGAGGGAAACTCTCGATTGGGCCGATCGAGTTGCGAGTTGGGATTTTGAGAGGATTGTACCTTGTCACTTCGATCGCGCGATCGACTCCCGCCCCCGCGAATTTCGGCAAGCATTCTCGTTTCTAGAAAGATACTCGCCTGTTAATTCTTTACCCGAAGATGATTTAAAATTGCTCAGAGATATTGATGCCGGTTTGAATAAAACGGGTTTAGTTCCGCCTGCAAAAGACAAGGTTTAATGGGATAGTTACGGACGCATTTTGACCAAAGAAACCGGTTTTTTTAGGCAGCATCTGAGTTTGGCATTTAATGATAGTGCGATCGTCCCCGGTCGCACTATCATTAAAAAAATGTTTTTTACCCTGCAGGAAATGCTCCAGTTTTTTATTTAATTTGGGGCAATTGCTCAGGATTAGCGTAAAAAATCAGATTTCTGACTGCCGGTTTCGAGCTAAATTTGTCCCAAGTTTCAACCACACAAACTCACGTTTTTTTCAACTTAAACTCATCAAATTTTACAACATTTGACTTTGGTTTCCGCGTATCAAAATAATAGCTGCTAACCGTACCTTTCCCAGTATCAAAAATACTGAAAGCCGTAATATCGTTGCTCTCAATATACGGCAGCGGTAGCCCGGTTTTCCCCAACAAAGGCGCTACAGTCGGCACCACAGGTTCCAATCCGTTCGGGTCTCCAATAGCGCTGTAATCCTCGCGATATGCCGGCGGCACAAATCGGCGCTTTTCCCCTACAAACGCACCGTAACTGTTGCCTACATTAGAAGTCTCTAAAAAGTGCATTCCAGTCGAACTCACAAACCGATTCCACAAATGCGAGTGTCCGTACAATACCAACTGCACGCCCGCTGTTTCTAGCAGCGGCACCACATCCCGAATAAGATAATCTTGCTGTTTCGGATATTCGTAACGCACCATCTTAATCTCGCCATCCTCAGTGCGATCGACTATTTGTACCGGGTCAGTATAAGCAGGTACAATATTGTCGCCGAGAGAATGCGGCGGGTAGTGAAACATCACAATTTTATATTTTGCCTGCTGAAATTGGACACTGTTTAATTCTTTTTCCAGCCAAGTATATTGATCGCTGCCCTTGACAATTGGCTCGAAAATATGCTGTCCGTATCCCCATTTTTCGGGACGGTCAAAATCTTCGTCCCGTTCCCGATACCTGCCTCTGGCCTCCGGGTCTAAATTCGGAGTCCGCGAGATATTTGTAACATATAAAGTCACTAACCGCACGTCCCCAAAAGTCACGGCATAATAATTTTGGTCGCTTGGTAAGCTAAAAATTTCGTTGTAGGTATCGCTGTTAAAACTATTATTTTTTAACAAAACATCTTTGTTTTTTACCCCATATTTTTGAGTGAGGTATGGATATATTTTCTGGACTGCAGCGCGGGGGAAAGAGTCGTTAAACTGGTCGTTCAGGGTGCTGGTAGTTGAAAACCTCCCCATGATTTCATGGTTCCCAATTGCGGGAAATAAGGGCGCGTGCTGGATCAGTTCGCCGCCGCCGTACACTGTTTTGATGCCGTTTTTGTCGAGTTCCGAGAAGGCGCGGCCTTGCAAACTGGGGAAAAAGGCGCGCCCTCGGTAGTCGTCGAACCATTCGGAAGCGCGATCGGCTATATTAATTAAATTCCCAGCCATGAAAACCGCGTCAACTTTATCAATTGTTTCTGTTACTTTCTGGAGATTGGCTGCTGTCATCGGCATCAATTGATGGTCGGAAGTGAGAAGAATTTTGAGCGGTATTCCTGCTGCTGGTGTCGGAGAAAGTGTAAAAACTTTGCTGCTGACAGATGTGCCGTCTTTTTTGTAGCTGGTTACTAGATAAGGAGTCCGCACATCGGGCGTTAAATTGCGGACTTCTGCTTCGTGTCGCCAGATGTCGCGCACAATGGGATTGTTGTTAGTTATTCCCTGTTTCATTTCATCGGGAATTTGCGAGTCTTTGTCTTCTCTGGTGCGGCTTAGCTTGGTAGTATTTGCTGCGGCAGTTTTATTTAAGTTTTTTCCGTAACTAACAGTGTTGCTAGTACCTATAAACTCGGTAAACCAAACAACTCGCACCGAGTTTGCTGTGGGAAATTGCAGAAACGGGTCGGTTAAAAGTTGGGGTTTGTTGAATAATGATTGTACAATCAAACTTAGTAAGAGGACAATTAAAATCAAAACAGCAAAAAACCACAGGTTGCGAGAAGAACCTTGGGAAATTTCTGATTTATCGGGTAAGGGTGTTAACATAAGTTATTAATTATTAGTTATTAGCTTGTAGGAAAGAGTTTCACCGACCAAAGAGAAATCCTAACAAATACATCTAAACCTGCCTTTTAAAAAATAAACTGCCAACGCTATCAAAAAGTTAAAAGAGCGGTAAAATATCTCACATATAACAAACCTCAACCATTTTTTCACATCTTCTCATCTCTGCATTCCCTTTCTCTGCATTCTCTTTCTCTGCGCCCTCTGCGTTCTCTGCGGTTCATAAAAAAAATACTTTGCACAAATTATTTAGACTTGCTACACACAAATCTTACCACCATCTGACACCTAAAATATCAAATAGATATGACCCGCCACCTTCTTAAAGCTAACTGCAAAACTGTACACTTAGGCGGCTTCTCTCCCAACCTCGAATTCGATCGCACCGATATCGAAATCTATTCAGGATATGATGTTGCTGACAATGTACAGCCGGAATTTCTTACCCCGGAATTGCTTAGATATTTGTCAAAATTTGCCTCCCAACCGCAAAGTCGGGACAAGGAGACGGCGAAGTTAACAATACTGCGATGGAAACCTCGATGAACGGAACTGTTAAAATTATCTTGTTTAAGGATTTATTTGTGATATTTTTGTTGTCTGAAAATCCTACTCATGTTGCGATTTTGGGATTCGGTAGCACATTAGATAAAGCCGGGAAAATGGCGGTAAAACAGACGGTTTATGGGTTGTAAAAGTTTGCAGCTTTCAAAGAGGAAGATGCTGATGTTTTGTGTTCTATTGCGGTAATTTTTCGGAGGGCGCAGGCTTTCAACAATCCCCAAAAAAAGTTCGCGGAATGGTGCCCAAGTCTATTTTGCCGGAGGTAAAAATTTGTGAGCGCCAAATCTGAGATAGTATGATAGCACGCGATCGACTAAACAAGCTCGATCGCGATCGCACGAATTACACAAATTTATCACTGCGGTGGGTCGATCGCGATCGCACGAGCGTTGAAAATTCAGCTTAAGATTGGGATAAGTTGCAAATCTTATTTCAATCGAGCTCAGCATGAAAAACCACACTGACGATTTTGCCAAACAGGATTTAGTCGATCGGGCTTTTGGAAGTCCAAACATCCCCGATCCCACAGCGTGGGTAGACGAACATTATTTTCTAGCTAATTTCGCCAATACTCTGGCCCACCTTCAAGAACATTTATCGGATGACAGTCGAGAAATCGGCGAGAGTGGCGACTCTGGCGAAGCGAGATTGTCGATCGACGGTAAAATTAGAGATATGTTGAAAGCTACTTTTAGCGATGACTGCTGGCAGTATGTCGAAGGTTTATTGTGAGTTGGGTCAACTTGTACCTCGATCGCTTTAGATCGCAAACTAAGCTGTACTGCATTTCAATTGTACATTAGACCAGATTGCAAAAATCCTCAACTCTTCAGGAAATTATTTGCGTTGAGCTCGGTTGCTCTGCTTGAAATGTGCGATCGATCCTGTGACTTATGCCAGAGATGATTAAAACTCATCAAATCATCTGCTGTCTTGACCTCGGACATTTTTAAAATCCTTGTGATTTATTATACTTTAGGTTTCTCGTAAATTAAGGTCGTCAGGAATTTTAATCGATCGCAAAAACTCGGCACTTTCCTCCGGCAAAGCACTATTGATAAACATCCCGCTACCCAACTCAAACCCAGCCTGCTTCGTGACTCTGGGAATAATTGCGATATACCAGTGAAAATATTTGGTTCCTTGTTCGGCAGTGGGAACCGATCGAATACTATAATTATAATCTGGATCGTTCAATCCGTAATAAAGCTGAGCGAGTACAGTTTTCAAAGTATCAGCAAGACCAATAATTTCCTCATCAGTAATATCATCAAACGAAGACGAATGCCGGCGCGGAAAAATCCAAATATGAAAGGGCGAAAGTGCAGCAAAAGGGATACAAGCTACAAAATCTTTGCTTTCAAAAATTACTCTTTCACGCGCCGCTAACTCATCTTCCAAAGTCCGGCAAAACAAACATTCTCCAGTGTCGTCAAAATATCTAATAGCTTCGTCGATCCGCCTGCGAAATTGGTTAGGCACAACGGGCGTAGCTGCTATTTGCGAGTGAGGATGTTCGAGAGAAGTTCCGGCAGTTGGGCCGTGATTTTTAAAGATCACAATTGTTTCAATATAAGGATATTTTCTAATTTCTAAATAGCGCTGGCGATATACTAAAAGTATGTTGGCAACTTCTTCAACGGTCAACAAAGCAGTAGTCAAATCATGTCGCGGGTGTTCGACAATTACTTCGTGAATGCCGATTCCCGACATGGTGCGGTAAATTCCTGATGATATCCTGAGCCGTTCTGCTGTCGGGGAGAGGGCGGGATATTTGTTAGTCATTGCCCTGACTTTCCAGCCAGTGCGCTCATCTCTCAAACGACAAGTTTCTAAGGTTCCGTCTTCTTCGTTTCCCACGCAAAACGGGCAATCGGCACGGTATGGCGGCACTGCTACAATCGATTTTTTTGTATTAGCAAATTCGTCCGGTCTTTTTGCCCGTTCGGTGGCGATGATTACCCAATCTCTGGTAATTAGGTTTTGTCTAAGTTCAGACATTTGATTACTTTACTTTTCACAGTTTAACTGTTTTTAAGTATAAATTAAAACTTGCATTATGTCAGTATCTGTTTGTAGATATTTAATAAATCTTGATATTGACGTAAGAACGTATTAAATAGATTGTTATGAATAAAGTTAATTAGAGCAATAGTGAATTGCCAATCATTCTGATAAAATAGATTCATCGCAACAGCTAGGAACTAATCTATGGTTCTCCAAATTAATCCCGCGAAGCAAGAACCAGTTGTTACTTGGGAAAAACTGCCATCTGACTTTATATTACCGGACGAACCCGTGGAAAACATTCAACAGCCACCGCTGGCTGCCGCGCTGACGGATGCCCTCGGTACGTCCGATCGCATCCAACCCGAAATGTTGATTGCATCGAATTTTGCGATCGCAGCTACCGTCAATCAAAAAACCGTAGTGAAAGCGCCAGACTGGATGTACGTGCCGCGAGTATTGCCGTTAGCCGAAGGAGTGATTCGCCGCAGTTATACGCCGTCTTTGGAGGGCGATCGAGTTGTCATCGCGATGGAATTTCTCTCAGAAACCGACGCTGGCGAATACTCAGTTCGCGCCAAATATCCCTACGGAAAACTGTATTGCTACGAGCAAATTTTGCAGATTCCTACCTACGTTATTTTTGACCCTTATGCACTCGATTTGGAAGTGCGCTGTCTGGAAGAAAATCAATATGTTTTGCAGTCACCGACAGCCGAGGGACGTTACTGGATACCGGAAATTAATTTGTTTTTGGGCATTTGGTACGGAACGCGATTGGGTACAACTATGCACTGGTTGCGGTGGTGGGATGCAGCGGGAAATTTGCTGCTTTGGAGCTCGGAAAAATCGGAATTGGAACGACAAAGGGCTGAACAGGAAAGGCAAAGGGCCCAAAGTGCGATCGCCCAATTAGAAACTGAACGCCAGCGCAGCGAATCACTCGCGCGTCAACTTCGGGAATTGGGAATCGATCCGAATGCTTAAAATGCCTATTCCTGCGGGGATAGTTGCGCTTGATGCCCTTTTCTCGATTCATCAAAATTGCGGAAAGGGCGATCGGGCTATCTGGATATATCAATAACTTGAAGCATTAGACATAAATCTATTTCTTACGCCCTAAATTACCCGGAGTAGCGATGAAAGCAATTAAAGTGATGGCATCGAGTTGATTCTGCTTGGTCTGACTATGGGCGTGCTGGCTTTATTTAATCCTAAATCACACTCATAGTGTGTAGATTTTGGAGTGCAGTCACCGATATCTTGCTTATGTGGCAGAAAATCCAGAGCTCAAAAAATTTGGAGAGCAAGTTCGCAGGCTAAGAACATCAAAAGGCTTTTCCCAAGAAAAGTTAGCAGAACTAGCCGGACTGCACCGCAACTACATTGGTGGTATTGAGCGGGGTGAGAGGAACATAGCCCTGTTAAACATTTTGCGGTTAGCAAAAGCTCTAGGAGTATCGCCCAGCGAACTATTGCGGGAAATAGAGTAAATGCAATCACCCTATACGGGGCTTCCTGTCCAAGATTGGGAAAAGAAGACACGGGAACTCATAGATATACACCCACTAGATCCACAAGTAATTTATGACGTGGTTATTCAAGTTTGGAGTGAAATTTTTCAATCCAGCATAACCAGCAGAGGCTACAGAATAGGAATAAATTTATTCCCGACTCCCCAAATCATGGGCTTCTTTTTACATGAACTAATCCCATTAGAGCTCGCCAGTAAATACCCCGGAATTTGGCGGCGCGATCACAGTGCCATTGAAAAAGATATTGTTTACATCCCTAACAATGACTTCTCCATTGAAATTAAAACTTCTTCAAGTAGTCGTAACACTTATGGTAATCGTAGTTATGCCCAACAAAGTGGCACAGGAGCAAAACCGAAGAAAGACAAGTCCGGGTATTATCTTGTAGTTAATTTCCAGAAATTCGATCCAAAAATTCAAAGTGCACAAACTCTAAATATTAATTTAGTTAGATTTGGATGGATAGATCGAGAAGATTGGCAAGGACAAACAGCGGCCACTGGTCAGCAAGCTAAATTAAGCCCTGATGTAGAGCGATATAAGTTACTGCAATTGCCTATTTAGCAAGATTTACCCTCTTTAAAATAAAGATAATTGAGATGCACTAATCTGCTTTTGTCTTAGAAAATCATCAATTCGGTTGGCGGCTAAATCGCAGTATTCCTGACAAATCTCAAATCCGATAATAGTGCGCTGCAAATCTAAAGCAACAACCGCCGTAGTTCCTGAACCCAAAAAAGGGTCTAAAATGATTTCATTTGGGTTGGATGAAGCTTTGATTATTCGCTGTATGACAGCACTGGGAAATTGAGCCGGGTGAGATGTTCGCTCTTTTGAGGCTCTATTTTTACCAGAAGTTACCTTGGGAAAATCCCAAACATCAGTCGGATTTTTGCCTTGGGAGTTGACTTTAATTTTGCCATTCTTCTTTTGATTAGGATATTTTACATTGGGATCGCGCACATCATCTAGATTAAAGGTATAATCTTTCTGATTTTTAACATACCAAAGGAACTTTTCATTGCGCGGTGAAAAGAACTTACTACCAGCAACCCCAGCGCCATAGTGCCAGATAACTTCTTGGATGAGGTAAAAAGGAATTTTGTCCCAAAGTAGATAGGGAATGGGGATAGCTTTAGCTTGATTGGGAATTGATAGATACCCCAAGTTGAGCCAGAAAGCGCCGTTAGGAAGGATTAGCCGATAATTTTCACTGATCCAGCTTTCGCACCAGTTCAAATATTTATCAAGGGGTAGTGTTTTTTCGTATTCTTTGCCAATGTTATAGGGGGGACTGGTGACAGTGAGATTGACGCATTCATCAGGGAGCTTTGACATTGCTTCTAAGCAGTCCATTTGATAAATAAGGCAGTTGGGTGCTTGGAAGTATGGTTGACCTAAAAGATTTACTATGTCAGTTAAAAGCATGAGCAAGTTGATGATGGTATAAATCTATATTGGCACGATCGTGCAATTTTTATTGATAAACTTAGGAGGTAATTAAATTATGTATATTTCCTCAATTCGTCTTCCTGAATTCCGAACCATCATACTATTTGCAACTGCACATTCTGCAACTTGCAAATAGCCTTCAATACTTGCAGCAATTCGCTCGATCGCCCTCGCTCAATCAAATTCAATTCCGGTAAAATCTGATAAGTGCAAGAATTACCCCGCATCACCCGCACAAACCGATAACTTTCGCCATTCGTCGTCAACCCCCAAACAGACGATTGCTGCTGCAAACTCTTAGCAGAACCGCGACCGACAAAATAAGGTATATTCATAAAACTGCTCAACATTTGGTCGATCGTACAAAAGATAATATCGCCTTCAAACCTCTGGTCTTCCGGGTCATCTCCTGTTTGTAGCGTCACCGCCAAAGCACGAGCTAATTGATGGACTTGCAACCAATTTTTGACTAAAATTTCCGTTCTTTGGCGGAGACTGTTAGCGAGGGTTCTGAGCGACACAGCGCGCGAAAGTATTCGTTGATGTCAGTATCTGTATAGAATGTCTTCACGGGCAAAAATCCCGTTTGTGCGATCGCGCACAGAAGCTGATATAATCCTAAGTTTCTGTACGCCATATTATATCCGGTCAACTACCATAATAAAAACGGTTTGTAGTGAGGACTTTAGTCCGCATCGATCCGAGCACTTTAGTCCTCATTACAAACTAATTTTATGACAATCGTGCGAGCGGATATAATATAATTTCTCAAAAATCTACAATCAAAACCCCAAAATTGATATGACTCAAAACTACCGCATCACTCTTTTGCCGGGAGACGGCATCGGCCCGGAAATTATCGCTGTAGCGGTAGATGTCCTGAAACTTGTCGGCAAACAATTGGACATCGGCTTTGAATTTCAAACAGCATTAATAGGCGGCGCTGCTATTGACGCAACAGGCAATCCGCTGCCCGAAGAAACTATGGAAAAATGCCGCAACAGCGATGCAGTATTACTAGCAGCCATCGGCGGTTACAAGTGGGATAATTTGCCGCGCGAACAGCGCCCGGAAACAGGATTATTAGGAATGCGCGCCGGATTGGGATTGTTTGCAAATTTGCGTCCTGCAACTATTTTACCGCAATTAGTCGATGCTTCTTCCTTAAAAAAAGAAGTTGTCGAAGGCGTTGATATTATGGTAGTCCGCGAACTTACAGGCGGCATTTATTTCGGCAAACCCAAAGGCATTTTTGAGACAGAAACCGGAGAAAAACGCGGTGTAAATACAATGGCTTACACCGACTCGGAAATTGACAGAATCGGGCGAGTCGCTTTTGAGACGGCCAGGAAGCGCGGAAAAAAGCTGTGTTCCGTTGATAAAGCGAATGTTTTGGATGTTTCGCAACTGTGGCGCGATCGCATCATTTCTCTTTCCCAAGAATACCCCGATGTCGAACTTTCTCACCTCTACGTTGACAACGCAGCAATGCAGTTAATTCGCTGGCCAAAACAGTTCGATACCATAGTCACCGGCAACTTATTCGGCGACATCCTTTCCGACGCGGCAGCGATGTTAACTGGTAGTATTGGAATGCTACCTTCTGCTAGTTTAGGGGCAAGCGGGCCTGGAGTTTTTGAACCAGTGCACGGTTCCGCGCCGGACATCGCCGGACAAGATAAAGCAAACCCCATCGCTCAAGTTTTAAGCGCGGCAATGATGTTGCGCTATGGGTTAAATCAGCCAGAAGCTGCTAATAAAATCGAGCAAGCAGTTATCAAAGTTTTGGATAAAAATTACCGCACGGGCGATATCATGTCAGAAGGCATGAAACAGGTCGGTTGTCGGGCGATGGGCGATGCTTTAATTGAAGTTTTGCAAGGTTAATCTAATTGGCTCGTAGGGGCGGGTTTATGAGATTATTTGTGGATTTCATAGATATCGGTGAACCCGCCCCTATAGGAAGTGCGGGTTTAACCTTCCGCAGTCAACATATTAAATTGCTCCGTATTAATGCGATTTGCTTGATACAATATTTGAGCAATTTCTGAAAGCGCTAGCACAGAATGTGCGCGATAACCGTTGGTCTGCAATTTATCTTTTACACCCTGTTCGTGGTCGATCAAAACCACAATATCTTCTACATTTAGCCCCGCAGATTTTAACTTGCCCGCACCTTCCATCACGCTTTTGCCGCTAATCAAAATATCATCGACTACGACAATGGTTTCTCCCGCTTGAAAATGCCCTTCAATTAACTTACCCGCACCGTAAGTTTTCACTTCTTTTCGCGGAAAAATCATCGGGCGTTCCATCCGCAATGCTAAACCAGTTGCTGTGGGTAAAGAACCGTAAGGAATTCCGGCAATGCGATCGAATTTTAAATCCTTGAGAATGTCTGCATAGGCGCTGACAATTTGATGAAAGATTTGCGGAATTGAGATGATTTTTCGCAAGTCGATGTAATAGGGAAATACTGCGCCCGATGCTTGTACGTGGTCGCCAAAAACTAGGCAGCCGATGTCATAAAGTTGCAAGATTAAATCGCGGTTGGGTTCTGGTTGCAAAAAACACACGTCGGGCAGCCACAATTCGCAAGTTGGACTGCCTGCGATCGCCCGCAGCCTCTGTTCGTTAATTCTATCCCGCAATTTTTCAATTTCTCGGCGCGGCTCTTGTTTCGCGAACAAACTCGGAGGAATTGGCAGCAATAAATCCTCACCATTCTTGCTTAAACCGGCCGCCAGCAGTTGTGCGAGGTCGTTCTCTTCTGCGATGTCATTTTCTTCGGCGATGTCTCCTTCAACTAAAATCAGCCGTTCTGGAGCCGCTTGGCGGATGCGCGCCAACAAATCGGGCATTACTCCTACTTCCAAACCGAGTTTTTCGGGAGTTCCCCAAGTCTGAGAGAGTCGGACTAATTGCAAGTACAAAGGGTTTTCTGCTGTCGGGTATTCTTGCAACGCGGCGGCTGACGGGTTGGCAGTGGCACAGAGGACAAAAACAGTTTTTCCGGGATATAATAAAAATGGTGCTACTTCGTCGAATCCGGCATAGGGACTTAGAGTAATAGCGTCAAATTGCCAGTCTTCAAATACGGTTTTGGCAAACACTCCGCTGGTGTTTAAATCGCTGTGTTTGGCATCTAAAATTACGGGAATATGACGGGGAATTATTGTTAAAATTTGTTGCAGCAGTTCCCAGCCGGGGATGCCGAGACATTGATAAAAACCGAGGGTGAGTTTGCAGGCACAAATTAAATCGGCTGTTTGGTCGATCGCACTTTTGAACCTTCCCAACAAATCAGTCACAAAACTTTGAGTTTCTTCTCCAGTCATCGAAACCAGCGCCGGCAAGGTTTCCGGGTCTGGATCTAGGGCTAAATACAGCAAACTTTGATTGCTTTCAACAGCCGCTAACAGTTTATCGAAAAAGTGGCTTTTATTGGTCATATTTGGTAGGGGAGGTAAGGGGAAATACAAATTTGACTCAAAAACAGGGATTGGTGTTGTGCCCCAATCAACCGAGCTCCGTTGAAGTTTAAATTAAGAATCTTTTATAATTGTAGAAGGTAAAGACCATGAAATCTGTAACTTTTGGAGCAGTTTTATTTGGACTGATTTTCGGGTTGGCCGCAGGGGCGATTGCAGGTAATCTTCAGCAAGTAAATTACTTGCTGTCAACTAACCAGTGTCGCGGCTGCGATTTGAGAAGCATTCCCCTGCCGCAAGCTAGTTTAGTAAATGCCGATTTGCAAGGGGCGGATTTGATATCGTTTCCGGTTGCATCGGAATGATGTTAACTGTTAACTGTTGACTGTTAACTGTTGACTGTTAACTGTTAACTGTTAATTTACTATTCCGATGAAGCGAGGATTTGATATGAGAGGTGCAAATGTCAGAGAAGCTAATTTATCCTGGTCAAATTTCAGCGGGGCTTTTTTGCGACAAGCTAATTTAATTGGGGCATATTTGACCGGGGCAAATTTGACAATGCTAAGCTAAAAGGGGCGACTTGGGTTGACGGTAGTATCAAATAAGCTGTACTGTATTTAAATTTAACTTTTGGGCTGCGTCGGAATACCTAGTTTACTCATTGTTTAAAAAAATAAGCCTACAAATAGAACTAGAACCTAAAGCAATATCCGCCTTACAATGTGGATGGTAATGAATGATAAATTCGATCGACTTTTCGACTTGGGACGACTTGCTGCAACGCTACGTTGATGCTGGGGGCCGTGTTAATTATCGGCGCTGGAAAGCTGAGGGGGCAGATGTTTTGAGCGCTTGGCTGGCAACTTTGGCAGATGTAGATTTAGCTGCTGTTACGGATGCGGATGCGCGGCTGGCGTTGTGGCTGAATGCGTACAATGCGATCGCAATTTCTCAAGTTCTCGAAGTATACCCGATCGCGTCCATCCGTCCCAAAATTTTAGGAATTCCGAATTGGCTAGCTTTTTTGGATTTCTTCACCCGTTCAAACTCGATTATTGGCGGCAAAAAGTACAGTCTCAATCAAATCGAACACGCAATTTTGCGGCCCTCCTTTGCGGAAGCGCGCATTCATTTTGCCTTAGTTTGCGCTGCACTCGGATGTCCGCTGTTGCGTCGCGGCGCTTATTTTCCCGAGTCGGTACGGGCGCAACTAGAGGCTGATACCAGCAGTTTTATTCGCAATCCCGATAAGGTGCGGTACGATGCTGCGAAAAAGACGCTTTATTTGAGCAAAATTTTTGAGTGGTACGGGGAGGATTTTGTGCAGGCGGCGGGTTCGGTGGCTGAGTATGCGGGCGGTTATTTGAGGCCGGAGGTGGCTGTGGACGATCAATGGGCGATCGTTTTTTTGCCTTACGATTGGAGTTTAAATCAAGTTGAGATTTGAGATTTTCCCAAAGCAGCAGTTATTTTTTGATGGTTGATATATAGCCTTTCTCAGAAAGATGAGGTACTATCCGGGATAGGCCATTGGCCAAACAGGGCATTGGGCATTGGGCATACCTCACAACGATCTCGAACCGCTATAGAACCCATTTGATATCTATTCTGCGTAAATCTCATAAACCGGGTTTCTCTCTATATTTCTCGTCACCCAACCAAAAACTCATAGAAACCCGGTTTCTCGCCATGAGCGTAAATCTCAGAAACCAGTTTCTCTCTAATATTTCTCATCACCCAACCCAAAAACTAAAAAATGTCAAATGGGTTCTATAGACAAAGCTGCATAAATATTTGATTGATGAGTTAACCGCAGATTTCAAGCGGATAAACACTGATGGACGCAGATAATTTAATATAGTCGGCCAATCAGTTTCAACAGTTGACCAAGAATTTCTAGGTGGTACAAGCCCCCGGATTTATCCGTGGAATCAATCCAAAATCTAAAATTCTTCAATCCTCAAGCCCCCGCATTTATTCGTGGGGTCGCCTCTAAAATCTAAAATCTAAAATCTAAAATCGATTGACAGCTTGCTTGTTGACAGTTACCTCTTCCTTCCGCGAAGAGGTTTGCGGGTGAGGGAAATTAATTTTTCCATTCTTCCGACAAGGGGGAAGCTTTAAACCCATTTTTTCAGGTCAAAAGCAGGATTTTAACCTGCGCTACAAGAGTTATTGGAGATATCTAATGAACAAATCTACTCTCGCTCGATCGCTCTTTTTCCTAGCTGTGTTCGCCTGCATCCAAATTCCCGCCGCAGCATTTTCGCAACCTGCAACTCGCTCTGGCTACGAAACAATTAATCCTAAACAGTTCATAACCGATCGCAAAATTACGGTTTCCAACCCCAAAGATATCGCAGCCAAACTCTTTATTCTCGATCGAGAATCTGAAGGCAGAAAAAGCGATGGCATTTTGGTTGAATATCCCACGCGAGAAACCGCCGTAATTGTTCATACAGTCGTCGGCTTGGCTGACGATTCTGTGGCGGGAATGCGCCACCGCATCGAACTCAGGCTCAGGCAAAATAAGTGGGAAATTGTCTGGATTGGCCGACAATCGAAGTGTCAGCCAAATCGCGGACACCAAGATTGGGCAAGCGGCCGCTGTAAGTAGAAAGATCGATCGGCTTTTTGCTGATTATCCCTGCTACCGAAAACTGCACCCCAAAAGTTTGAGGGTTTCTCAAAAAGCACGATCGCCCTTCAACATCGCATCGAATGAATTGCCCCTAATTAAATTGGTTTGCAGTCAGGACAAAGAATGCTTATTCGCTCAAAGGCGGTTGAGAAGACTCAAATCCTCACTACAAACCGATCGAACTTCTCAGTTTACTTGCACATGATCAAATTTCCAGCCGAGATAAATCCCGGAACAGGCCCTGAAATCTCAACCCAGTTGCGGTTTTCTCCATTCTTGTCTTTCACTAACTGGAAATTCGGCACAAGCGTTACTTGACCGTTAGCTGCTACGCCACCTTTAATCGCAGAAGTCTTTGAAGGCTCGGTGCGAATAGCCAGACCCTTGGGCGCTACCCGAGGTTCTACCTGGCGGCACAGACTGACGGGGCCTGTCGCTGCTGGTGCTGGTGTCGCTGCTGGTGCTGGTGTCGCTGCGGGCGCTGGTGTCGCTGCGGGCGCTGGTGTCGCTGCGGGCGCTGGTGTCGCTGCGGGCGCTGGTGCGGGCGCTGGTGCGGGCGCTGGTGCGGGCGCTGGTGAGGGCGCTGGCGTTGGCGCTGGCGTTGGTGTCGCTGCGGGCGCTGGCGCTGGTGCTGGTGTTGGTGCTGGTGCTGGCGCGGGCGCTGGACTTGGGGAAGGATTTTGACTAATTGTGCAGGAAGCTATATTAGCCTCGTTGTTGGGGTATCCGGTAGCAATGTATCCTTTTACCGGAGAGGTAATTTGAATCCAGAGGCGACCGTCGGAGGCTTTAACAGAAGTGGCACCTTGGAACAGTGTTATCTGAGTATTCATTGCTACACCGCCAACTCTTGGGGATTTGGGGTCTGGGTTCTGACGAACGGTCAAACCTTCTTTGGGAGTGACTTTGCGGCAAAGGGGGCCAGTTTGGGCTATTTCAAAGGTGGCGCTGTTTTCAAAGGAAATATTTTCAGCATCCTGACTGGTGGTGGATATTGGTGGGGCAGTATGACCGATCGCCTGAGCCTGCAAACTTCCGGCTACAAGTGCGATCGCGCCCAGCAATACAGCGGGCTTGTTCCAGCAATTCAAGTTTTTCATCCGTTCAACTCCTCATCTCATCAAAACCATTATCTTTATTGGAGGTCAATATAGCAAAAAAATCGATTTGTATTCCATAAAAATGTTTTACATAACATTGTTTATCCTTTTTACTAAAATTTTATTCAAAAAAATTAATCTTTGCTGAATTAAGCCCAG
The DNA here is from genome assembly GCF_963890365.1 of Tychonema sp. LEGE 07196. Classification (NCBI taxonomy): domain Bacteria; kingdom Bacillati; phylum Cyanobacteriota; class Cyanophyceae; order Oscillatoriales; family Microcoleaceae; genus Tychonema; species Tychonema sp. LEGE 07196. Next base: position 47,020 of record NZ_CAWPRX010000017.1, read on the forward strand.
ACAAATTAAGGTGCTGCACCTGTCAATTGCTGGCTATCTTAGAACCGGAGAGGGAAAAGGGAAAAGGGGGAGGCTCAACAGTCAACAGTTAACAGTAGCTTAAATGCGTGAGTGTCGATCGCACCTCAGTCGATCTAGCCACCCAAAGTCCCAATCGCTAGCATTCCTGAAAATTCCCTAATCTGCAGATATAAAGTCAACTGTTTAATCGCCCATCACAAATCACAAATCTAAAATAGACTGTTGAAACCCGCCAAATCTGGTATTTGGAGTCTATTCTAATAATTTCCAATCTAAAATCTAAAATCTAAAATCTAAAATAGATAGACTGATGTTTTTTGTTTCAATCTATCAAAAGACTGATCTTTTTAAAGAGAGCGTCGCTGGATAAGCTCTATCTAGAGAATGGTTCAGTCGATCGCTGCGATAGGGTAGAAATAGAATGTCAAAGTTCAATTTTTAATCTATGAAACTGAATTATTTTACCAAAGGGCTTTCGACTGTCGGGCGCTATCTAGCTGCAACCGTGCTTTGCGTATCAGCAATGGCATTTGTTTGGCAGGGTGCGTATTTCTCGAACACCGCAGCCCTAGCCTCTCCTGCTATAAACTCCATCGCAGCAGCAGATATTGGCGATGACGTGCAAGACAAAGCCAGCAAAGATGCTGGACGCACCAAGAATTTCATCAAAGATACAGAAGAAAAAGTTAAGGACGCCGCCAAGACAAATGCCGCCAAAGTCGATCGAGCATCGGATAATGGTAGTTTCGTAGAGCGCAAAGCGAAGGAAGATGCAGCTACGATTGAGAAAAGAGCCGAAGAAGATTCTGCTCGCACTCAAGAAGCAGTAGATAACACCAAGAACGCTGTCGAGCGCGTTGTTGACAGCATCAAAGATGCTTTTAACTAGACAATCAATAATATAGTGTTGGCTCGCTCCACCACTGTCACACTGGTTCGCAGTCAGGACTTTAGTCCTTTTTGCCCCAAATACTAAACTCCTCACTAAAAACCAAAAGTATTAAAGGTTCGTAGTGAGGACTTTAGTCATTCTTTTTAAGGTTCGATAGTTCGGAATGCGAGTCCTTCTTTTCCCAAATACTAAAGTCCTAACTAAAAACCAATCCAATCCGGGTGAAACTCTTCAGACATTAGAGCGTGTTTTTTCGCCCTTTTCTCATCCCCCGAAACCAACATCATCGCTCTGCATTTAGCCAAACCTCCAGACAGAGCATCAAACCGATCGCAATTCATCATTTAAAATTGCCGCAAAAAGCGCAAATCGCTAGAATAAACCCGGCGAATATCGTCAATTTCATAAAGTACCATTGCGAACCGCTCCACACCAAAACCAGCCGCAAATCCAGTATATTTTTCTGGATCTAAACCGACTCCTTTAAGAACATTTGGATCGACCGCGCCGCAGCCCAAAACTTCCAGCCATTTGCCGTTCCACTGCAAATCAACTTCAGCAGAAGGTTCTGTAAACGGAAAGTAACTCGTGCGGAAACGAATCGGCAAATCTTGCCCGAACATTTGCCGCAAAAACTCTTTAATTGTGCCTTTTAAGTCAGTAAATGTCAGACCTTCACCGATCGCTAAAAGTTCGATTTGGTGAAAAACTGCTGCGTGAGTAGCATCCACAGTATCGCGGCGGTAAACGCGGCCGGGAGAAACAATCCGAATCGGCGGTTTGTGCTGTTCCATGTAGCGAATTTGCACCGATGATGTCTGAGTCCGCAGCAAGTCGCCTCCCGGCAGATAAAATGTATCTTGCATATCCCGCGCCGGGTGGTCGGGCGGGGTGTTCAGCGCCTCAAAGTTGTAATAATCTGTTTCCATTTCCGGGCCGTTGGCGACGGTGTAGCCGAGACCGACAAAGATATCGAGAGCGCGGTCTATGACGGCGTTTAAGGGGTGAACGCGGCCTTGGGGGCGAAAAATCCCCGGCATGGTGACATCGAGGGTTTCTGAGGCTAATTTGGCTTGGATTTGGGCAGTTTGGAGGCCGGCGCGTTTGTCTTCTAAGTCGGCCTGCAGGGCTTCTTTTACCGTATTGGCGATCGCGCCTACTTTGGGCCGCTGATCTGGCGACAGTTTGCCCATCATGCCTAAAATCTGAGATAGTTGGCCTTTTTTGCCAAGGTAGCCGACGCGCAACTGTTCGAGTTGTTCGAGGGTATTCGCCGTGGCGATCGCACTTTTCGACTCGCTTGCGAGGGTTTCTAGTTGAGTTTCAATGTCGCTTAGTTGGACAGCCATCTTGATTTTAGATTTTAGATTTTAGATTTTAGATTTGAAGGCAATGTTGAGCCAAGCTGAGTTTATCGCAATTTGGGCTCTACAGCCTTGTTAATTTGAGATTTTAGAACAAACCGTGAAAAATGGGCACTGCGGGCGATCGTTAGTCATTAGTCATTAGTCATTAGTCATTAGTCAGTAGGGGCGGTGGATGGTGCGTACCCGCCCTCCTGCCGTCATTAGTCATTAGTCAACAGTTAAAAGTTAACAGTTAACAATCACTGACATGGCCACCAAAATCAATCTAATTCATCTGCGTTAATCTGTGTTTATCAGCCCTCATCTGCGGTTTAAAAAAGAGAGAATTTATCACCGCAGATGACAATTGATTGACGCCGATTCACGCAGATGCAGAGAAATCATTAGTCAAGTGTAAAATCCTGTCAACAGTCAACAATCACTGACGCTGCAACCAGGGTAAACGCATCTTGGCAGACAATGCTGTGCGTGTGAGTTTGTGCGCGATCGCAATTATCGATTTTAGCCGGTTTAGCCACCCGATCGACAGCGCGACATTATTTTGGGTATTTTTGCTTAGGCGATCGTGGATGGGGCGATCGACCTTTCGGCTCAAATCCGCTGAAATATAAGTATTGCGGGTATGCAGACAGCAGTGCGCCTTCCTGCGGATATCGGTAACAGTCGATCGAATTTGAATTCAATTGCCGACAACTCAAGAGAATCTATTAAGATATATAGACTTGCCCAAATCTTGCCAGTTCAAGATTGCAAGTTCAGACTCTACTGGAGCTTCTCATGTTAGCCGAGCTAATCTCTTCCAGACGCATACTCAAAGCCAAACTCCTCGACTTCTTAGGACTTCCCGAAAATTGCGAAGACAAAACAGATAACATCGTCAACCGAATTGTATCCGTACTAGAAATAAACGCAGCCGAACAACAAAGATTTTTGGAGACATTCAAAAGTGAATTAGCCGTCGCTCCGGTAGAATTAGAAGCAATGCTCAAGTGTTCGGCAGCAGAACGGCAGCAGTGGATCGAACAAGGCAAACTTCCTATTTTAGAATACCGCTCTTTCCTCAAATCTGGAATTCATTTAGAATATCCCGTTCACGACAGAAGATTCATCTTAACTCTCACGCCAGCAGACATTAACAACTGGCGCAAAGAGCCCAAAGCGCCGATCAAAACTAATGGTCAAACAGCGGCTGCTGTCAGTACAAAAGACCCCGAAGAAAACGAACAATCCCGAATAGCTTTTAGTTCAGCTTGGGAAAAAATAATTGCCGACTGGAAAGAACAAGGTTCGGCGGAAATTTCTGCAACCTTCCAGCTAGCTTACTGGACAGTTTGGGCATCACGGTGGGCTAAAGAAAATCAGATCAAAAGTCAAGGAAGTGAATCTAAGAAAATCTACGAAACTCACCAGCAGGAATGGTACCACCGCAAAAATCAAGCAGTTAAGTTACTGATTGAAATGCCCTACGCCATGCTTTACTTTTATCGTCCTCCCGATGGTGACAAATTATATCTGGAACTGTGCGACGACCACCAGGATATGATGAAAGATGACTACTATTGGGACAAGTGGGAGTTTTTTAATCAGAATCGCAAACTTGTAAATAGATGCCGGGAATGCGTGTACTGCGAAACCAAAGATTATTACTCGCTTTACTATCTCGAAATCAAGAGCGACAAGTTTCCCGATTTTAGTTTTTCCTACCACACGCCGTACACCATCGGCCGAAAATTTTTGCCGCATCCCGAAACGCTTCCTCCCGTTGACCACGTAGAACAAGACGGCATTTTTCGCTTTGGCCGCCCGCTGCTACAACAAGAAAAAGTTATTCACACAGAAAAGGATGTGTTGCTTAAGTTTGAGGCGGCTTTGGCTGAGGCCAAAAAGTTTGTTTAGTCAGTAGTCAGTAGTCAGTAGTCAGTAGTCAGTAGTCATTAGTCATTAGTCATTAGTTGAAAAGTAGAGTAAGGTGCACGCGCGCTGACTTGAGAAACCGGGTTTCTTTTAATATTTATGGTTTCTGTTGCGAAAACTCGTAGAAACCCGGTTTCTTACTTACGCGCGCCGAGTTGAGAAACCGGGTTTCTTTCAATATTTATCTTGCCGTAACAAATAATAGTAGAAACCCGGTTTCTTGCCGTGATAGGCACGTTTGTTACTACTAACCAATAACCAATAACCAATAACTACTAACCAATAACCAATAACTACTAACCAATAACTACTTTTCAACTTGGATTACTTGAATGCTGCCGCCCGCATAAAGTTTTGGTTGTTGAGTTGCTTGGGAATTGTTAGGTTGAAATCCAACTTCTGCTAACAAACTATTCAAGTCAGTTTCGATTAACTCCCAAGCGGTTTCAGTCTCAAACAACCACAAAAATACAGCCAACCCCGGCCAAAATACTGGATTTGTGGGGCGATGAAAATCTACCAAAGTGAATACACCCCCCGGCTTGAGTACGCGGTAAACTTCTTGAAATATTTGCCTCAACTGTAGGGGCTGCATTTCGTGCATCGCTACGCTGCTGTGCACCAAGTCAAACTCATCGTCGCCAAATGGCATGGATTCGGCAAAAGCTTCTACATACTTGGCTGACGGTACATTTTTTCTGGCCCGTTCCAGAGATAATGGCGAAGCGTCAAGTCCTGTGACATCCTGGGAATATTGCACCAGAAACTGCGTAGTTTGACCGCTACCGCAACAAAGGTCTAAAATTTTAGTTTCCGCGCTAGGGGTCAAATTTTGCAGGGCTAGCTGGCGAAAACGAGCCTCGCCACCTACGCTCAAAGCAGCCAGACGGGCGATCGCGTCGTACAGCCACTGATACCGATAACTTAAATCTCTAAAAATTGTTGCCACAGTCAAAATTATGTATAGCTTGTTATCGACTTAAGATATCATGAGGCTATATTGTTAAAATAAGTAACAGAACTGAGACGATGGGAGAGCTGTAACTGCTATGGGCCGTGTGGGAGTATTGCTATTAAACTTGGGCGGGCCAGATCAAATCGAGGATGTCCGTCCTTTCCTGTTCAACTTGTTTGCTGACCCGGAAATCATTCGCATTCCGTTTCCGTGGATGCAGAAACCGCTCGCCTGGTTGATTTCGACCCTGCGATTTCAGAAATCCCAGGAAAACTACCGCCAAATCGGGGGCGGCTCTCCTTTGCGCCGGATTACCGAAGAACAAGCCGCTTCGCTGCAAGAACTCTTGCAAGAAAAGGGACAGGATGCCCGAGTATATGTGGGGATGCGCTACTGGCATCCTTTTACCGAAGAGGCGATTGCCAAAATTAAGCGCGATCGCATCGAACACTTAACAATCTTGCCGCTGTATCCTCAATTTTCCATCAGTACCAGCGGTTCTAGCTTCCGGCAGTTAGAAGAAATGTGGGGCCTAGATCCAGCCCTCAGCCAGATCGAATATACCGCTATTCCTTCTTGGTATCAACGGCCTGGTTACATTCAGGCGATGTCGGAACTGATCGCCCAAGAATTAGACAACAGTCCACATCCCGATCGAGTTCACATCTTTTTCAGCGCCCACGGTGTCCCCCTCAGCTACGTAGAAGAGGCTGGAGACCCCTATCAGCGCGAGATTGAAGATTGCACTCGTCTGATTATGGAACATTTGAACCGATCGAACGAACACACCCTCGCCTATCAAAGTCGGGTTGGCCCGGTGGAATGGCTCAAGCCTTACACCGAAGACGCGATTACTGAATTGGCAGAAAGTGGAGTCGAAGATTTGTTGGTAGTTCCGATTAGTTTTGTTTCGGAACACATCGAGACTCTGCAAGAAATTGACATGGAGTATCGAGAACTAGCAGAAGAATCGGGCATTGAAAATTTCTACCGAGTGCCCGCACTGAATACTCATCCGGTGTTTATTGAGGCCTTGGCCGATTTAGTCATCGAGTCGATCGAATCTCCCAGCGTTAAATTCTCTGATGTAGTACGCCCTTCCAAGAGAGTCAAAATGTACCCTCAAGAGCAATGGGAGTGGGGTTTGACGACGGGGGCGGAAGTCTGGAACGGTCGTGTAGCAATGATTGGTTTTATAGCATTAGTGATCGAGTTAATTACGGGTCAAGGCCCGCTACACTCGATCGGCTTGCTTTAAATTGACAGTTGACAGTTGACAGTTGACTGTTGACCGTTGACAGTTGACTGTTGACCGTTGACCGTTGTTACAAACGATCTCGTTTCCGGTTGCATCGGAATCATAAAATCGAGTCAACAGTTAACAGTCAACTATTCAGTTTTTCGACCTGCCCGTCAACAGTCAACCGATTTGAGATTTGAGATTTGAGATTTGAGATTTTTAACAGTCAACAGTCAACCGATTTGAGATTGGAGATTTTTGATTTTTAACAGTCAACAGTCAACAGTCAACAATCACCGACGGTGTAACCGGAATTATTCATCTCTCTCTTCTCTTCCTCAGCGCCCTCAGCGCCCTAGTAAGGTTAAATCATTCCGAAACAACCGTAAACGATATAACTAATCACCAATAACTAATCACCAATAACTAATCACTAATTAATCAGGATCGCGCTTGCGGCGGCGGGGATTTCCCCCGTCGGCCGCTATTCCCTGACTTCTATACCAGCGATACCACTCTTTAGAACTGCGAATTGCCAGCCACAGCAGCAGCATAGCAATTAACGCTCCCTGTCGCGGGGCATCAAAGGCAAAGAAAACCAAAGAAATGCACAGAATATCTTGCAAAAAAATTACCCAAATCGGCAAACCCCGCAGCCGGTAAAGCCATCCTGCTTGTACCAGTTGCAGCACTAAAGCCAACAAACCTCCGACAATACCAATAATCCACAGCATCCAAGGATGAGCAATAATTTCGTTGATCGAACTTACCTGAGCGATCGCAATTCCCATAATTGCTCCTACAATGGGACTGAAAATAATCTGCACAACTTGCAGCACCCGCTGTCCCACAAAAGTTTTAGAAGCAAATAACTCTAACAGCGACCAACTCACTAAGATGGTAATAGCCACTTGGGGAGGAACCCCCGATAATAGAGGTATTTCCGACCAAAGTTTGTCAATCCGCAACAAACCAATTAACAGCAGGGGCAGGGCAATTCTCATACCCCCCGCCGCCGATGCAGATAACGCGGCTAGGAGTCCAACCATAATAATAATTGAGTTTAGAACATATGCTAGAGCCTCGATCTATGTCACAATTTACTTCCCCTAGTGACTGGCTGTGATTTGAGCGATCGAACTCAAATTACCCCTTGAGCTTAAATATATCTCTCTATTTTAAGTGTATTTGCTTAATCTCTGCTTGGGAGTGCGATATTGTCGATCGACAATATTGCAGAAGCCACTCATACAGAAGCGACTTATACAGATACTTGTGCTGAATTACACCGGGATTGTGATTAAATGGTAAAGTATCGAAAAATCAGCTAAGCCAAAAGAATTAAATGGAATAGGCCAACTAACCAAAAGCTTTCGGGTAAATCCTTCTCCCGCCTTCCATCTTCCATCTTTCATCTTCCTTCTTCCTTCATCTTATGTCAGACTCATTATTTACCGACGCCAGCCGCCGATTAGAACAAGCCTTAAAATATGTATCCCTCTCCGAAGATACGATCGAACGGCTCAAATATCCCAAATCCAGCTTAATTGTATCGATTCCCGTGCGGATGGACGACGGTTCCCTGCGAATTTTCCAAGGTTATCGGGTGCGCTACGACAACACCAGAGGCCCCTCTAAAGGAGGAGTGCGCTACCATCCAAATGTATCCCTCGATGAAGTGCAATCCTTGGCATTTTGGATGACTTTTAAATGTGCGGTTCTCAACATACCATTCGGAGGAGGCAAGGGTGGAATTACTGTCAATCCCAAAGAATTGTCTAAATTTGAATTGGAAAGGTTGAGCCGGGGTTACATTGATGCGATCGCAGATTTCATCGGCCCCGATGTCGATATTCCCGCACCGGATGTCTACACCAATCCCATGATTATGGGTTGGATGATGGATCAGTACAATATTATTAAGCGACAGCTTTGTCCGGCGGTGGTGACTGGAAAACCCGTGACAATCGGTGGCAGTTTGGGCCGAGATACCGCCACAGCAACCGGCGCTTTTTTCGTGATAGAAACTATACTGCCAAAATTCGATCTAAATCCTCAAAATACAACCGTAGCAGTACAAGGTTTTGGTAATGCGGGTGCAGAATTAGCAGAATTGCTCTATCAAGCCGGTTACAAAGTTGTTGCAGTCAGCGATTCCCAAGGGGGAATTTATGCCAAACAAGGCCTGGACATCCCCAGTATTCGAGGGTTTAAAGACTCTAATAAAGGTATCAAAGCTATTTACTGCGAAGGTTCAGTTTGCAATATTGCCGAACACGAATTTTTAACAAATGAGCAACTTTTAGCCTTAGATGTAGACGTGCTGCTGCCAGCAGCTTTGGAGAATCAAATAACAGAAGCAAATGTTAATGATATCAAGGCTAAGTTTATTTTTGAAGTAGCTAACGGGCCGATTGATTCGGCTGCTGATTTGATTTTAGAAGCGAGGGGAATTCAGGTAATTCCTGATATTTTAGTCAATGCCGGTGGTGTAACGGTTAGTTATTTTGAGTGGGTGCAAAATCGCAGCGGGCTTTATTGGACGCTGGAGGAAGTTAACCAGCGCTTGCAGCACAAAATGGTCGAAGAAACTCAGGCAATTTGGAAAATATCTCAAGAATTTTCAGTTTGCATGAGAACTGCGGCTTACGTGTACGGGTTGAATCGACTCGGAGAAGCGATGAATGCGAAGGGAACGCGGGATTATTATGTGAACGGTTGAGGGAAGTGCGGTAAGATTGTGCGATCGGACAATCTTACCGCACTTATTCGAGAAAAGCGCAGTCTACGAACCAACATGGCAAAATTTGGCTCTGAATTGGGGAATTTTAGGTCTGCACGCAGCAGTTTATTTGACTGCAACTTTGCTATTGCAGAAGCGGAAAGATATTTTTAAATAAGTAGGTCATCTGGGTATTATATCCCCGACTTCTTCTCGGTATTTTTCGTGAGAACTCGGACTTATTTAAGAAGTCGGGGATTTTGGCATTAGATGGGGGAAGAAAACAGCAAATAAGTTACCGCTGCTGTTTTCTTCCCCAGAAGCATCTTCTATGATGACATCAAAGTCAGATGTATTATAGTTTCGTAAATATTGTTTTATCTTCTCCTCATCCCGATCTTTCAGCAGCAAATAGGCAGCAAATCTCACGGACATTATCCGATCGTCCAATGCTTGAATTATCAAATCCAAGCCTGCTTCTCCATATTTCAGCGCTTCGGGGAGTGCGGCGGCTCTAACGTAGACAGTGGGCGAGGCTAAGCGGCTTTTAAGGCCAGAGATTCCTCCTAAGACAGCAGCACCTATCGGGGGTGGATTTTGACCGCCCTTAACTGCATCGTATTCTCTAGGTTCATTTTGATGTTCTGACATAATTTCAACCAGGGACTTTTGCTAGTTGATCCGGATGCAATGGAGGCATCGCCAGCAATTCCTCAACTGAGAAAGGTTGGCGTTGAGGAATTGCAGCTTCAGCGTCCATGAGCTCTTTCATTTTCTCAAAAATCAAAACAGCTTCTGCTTCTGAGTCAGTTAGTTTATCGTAAAAATAAGGTAGGTCAAACCAATGCTCAAAAGCAATCTCTAACAAACCGTTAGTTGCTAATTGCACTTGCCAATATCGACAATATCTGGCATCTACTATCTCAAATAACGGGGCCCGATTGTGTATGGGATAATAAGTATAGCGTTCGTCGCAAATATAGTACGATAAATTCCCTTGCCATTGGGATATAGCATAGACAATATACTCTTTACCTACTATCAGTTTAAATTCAGTTTCTTTGGTGATGTCTAACGGTGGGTTTAGGTAATTTTCCGGCAAATAAGCCCCTTCGTTGGCAATGCAGCGAATCTTCATAGTATATTAACCTCACTGGTTTTTAGGTGCTATTTTGGAGTATGTACGTTTGATTTTGTACTCAACATTTAGGAGAGTGCGGGCATTTCTACACCAATGGATTTCAACGACAGCTCCTTCGATAATCGCGCTTTGGTTACTAGCCATTTTATACCAATCTTCAGGCTGACCGCCATAGTTGGCAACCAATCTGGGAGCATCTCCTAGCGGTCTCCTGGAACCGCCTTGAATCATGATGGCAGGTTGAGCCTTAGCATCTTGCAGCAGTATTTGCTCTTGTAAATTATGGGAATATCATCGGGAATTGCACCTCTTATCATGTTGCTATTAGTTACCAACTATAAAATCTCGGCTAGCTTTAATTATACAATCAAGCTATTACTCTTTCATTTGTTGTTAAATAAGCAATTAAAAACATAAAAAAAAATCCCCCGTTTGGGGGATTTCCTTCAAGGCTATTACATAGCCTTAGTTTCCGGCATCAAACACTTATCAGAATCGCATCCCGCCGGCCCAGAATCCATCATTTCACCCAAATCGTAACGGCTCAAAGCCTCGTGGAAAACATCAATATCGCGGCGCGATAAAGCCTCTGCCACCATTTTGGTGTAAGTTTCCTTGTTAATCGGTTCAAAGGGCAAGCGCGGGAAAGTTTCTAGAGCATCAAACCTGGCTAAAAGTGCGGCGGAAATGTAGCCTTCGTCATCGCGAATTGCTTCGTAAATTCGAGTACCCAAACTTTCAACTTCATTTTCCCGCAACTCAATCGTGGCCGAAGTATTGTGTCTGACATAGAACTTTTGCACCTGCATATAAAAGTCCATTTGTGCCGCCGCTGAGAATTTGTTGATGTCAATTTCGTCGGCACCGGGCAAATCTGCCCAACTTACGGCAACGGGTATTTCTACCAGCCATTCTGTACAGCGTTCGTCGAAGGGATTGTTGAGTAAATTGCCGTTTTCATCTTTGTCAGATTGAGACGGAATCACGTTGTATCCGTAGTCGATGCAGGCGAGGGCTACGGGGTCGTTTTTGCCGAAAGTGATCCGGCGAATAAAACGCTGGGCTTTCGGCGGATGCCAGCCGGGGGAAGCGCCTGTGAGCAGAGATTTTGTACCGGATGGTTGGACGGTTGTGCAGCGATTGGGGCGTTTCAAGGAATGGCGATCGCAATAATCCCATACTACCCGATCGACAATCTCCCGCCAACCAGTCAAATACTCTTCTTCCCGCTGTTTAAACGCCATACCCCGGTCAGTTTGCGGGCGGCCTTCCACCCACCAGCGCAGCCACTCAACGCCAAAAGCATGAACGAAGAAATCGAACAATCCCGTGAAAGATACGCCGACAATCGGGTCTAATTCGCGGCTGTATTGATAGCGGGGTTCGCTAAATTTATGATTGAGAAGTACGGCGACAGATAAACCTGCGGCCCTGAAAGCTTCCTCCTGTTCTTTAAAATTGTAAGGGTCGATTTGATTGAGGTGAACCTCCCCCAAGTTACAGTGGAAGTTAGATCCAATGATTTCCAGTTTTGTTATCCTAAAGGCTTTTTATCCTCTAGTTCTACAGATTCTATTTTCCCTGTAGCTCGGCGTACTTTTTCATTTACTTTAGTTATAAATGCCCCGCACTCTTGCCAGGATTATGTTCTTCTATCAAGAAGGTTCACCCGGTACGCTCTACGGTGGTAAAGGCTTTTTAATTCCCTTACTTACCTCGGAGTCAACATCTCAGTCTTCTCCGAATTTGCGAGGTTTTTAACGTGAGGCAAAATTACTTACCACACGGGTTTAAGCCCGAACGAACTGATCGATGCTCTAATTCTTCCGCAGTCATGTCAGGATAGCGTTTCTGCAACCAATCTTTAGCTTTTCCTTCGTTGTAAGCTTTCAAAAACTCAAGTTTAAGACTCCGTGTTGAAAGTAAATCAACGTTAGATCGAGCTACAGCTTCACCGGCCCATTGAATCGCACCTTCGCCGCTGTAATACTGTTTGCGGACAGCATCAATACATTCTTCTAGTGTAGGTTTGCTATGGAAAACTCGCGTATGGTTGGCCATCCGAAGGGCATCGCGTTCTGGATCTATTCTCCAGTTGCCAGTTTCATCTTGTTGCCACAAATTGTTTTTAGCATTTGCCCCCAGTTCATCACCAGATTCAAATTGACGCATCCCCGCGCTTCTTCTGATATTTCCGGCGACGATTGTGACGGCTGCTTCGTCAATCAACACGCAGCATTCAACTGAATTTAATTGCCGCCCTTGAGCTTTATTCAAAATTGCCGAACACCGTTGATAAAGGTCAGGCAATTTCACCGGATTTGCGACTCCGCCAAAACCTTTTAAAGGCTCTCCCACCGGGCGAACGTCGCTCAAATCTATGTAAACTTGAACTTCGCCTGCAAATCTTTCATCTGTGGATAATTCCAGTAACGTTTGATAGGATTGCACCCAACCTTGGCGAGAATCTCCGACATGGATAGTGGCGGTTTTTTCGTCTATTTTTACTTCGGTTGCTTGGCGGCGCGACTGGGCGGGTGTAGAGCCGATTTCGCCTTGCACTGTCACGGTTAAGCGGTTGCGGATTGGCGGCAATTGGTTGATATATTTGGGTTCCAAAACTGCACCGGTGCCGCAGCCCATCATTGCCAAATCCATTAACAAGCCAAAGGCGCGCCAGTCGATAATATTGGTTGAGGAACAATTATAGGCGCCGGAAAAGTTTTCGGGTTGTTCTATCCATTTGCTGCCGCCTACCCACAGCCAGCGCCCGGAAGCGAGGGTTTTGAGCTGTTTTTGCATCCGGTGTAGGAGCTCTGTTTCTTCAGCAGTGAGGTTTCCGAGCGATGCTAAGCCCTTGACTGTCCGATCGCACACGTCTGCCCAAGTCTCCCGCCCTGTCTCGGTACGGCGGCTGTAAGTCCTGAAAAATACTGGATTGGCTGCGGGTGCTGTTTCGGGGAAATCGGACAGGTTGCGTTTGTCGCTGGCACTCGATCGCTCTAATTTTGGAACCATAATTTATGTACTGACGCGGAATATATCAACAAACTACGAATATACAATAGGATTCAGATTGAGAGTTAAACGTTAATATATTGGATGAATTGCACTAAATAGGGTGTTTTGGGCTTTGTCAGATCCAAGACTTACGCAGTGTCAAAGAAACCCGGTTCCTGCTCATCCGTGCGCCGGCAAACTAAGAGTGCCCCAAAACTCAATCAAAAAACCCGATTTCTGCCAGAAACCGGGCGAAGCACAAAAGTTATCAATTGTCAATTATTTGTCAATAAAAACTCAATATTTGGTAACAGCGGGTCTTGAACAATCCCCACACCCTTAAAGCTCCAACGTTCCAGCAACTTTTTTACCTGAGACCCAGAAATAGATTCTACTCCGAATCGATCGGCAACATCAGCAGCATGGGTGTTCAGATAGCTCAAAGCGTCATAGTCTTCGCGAAACATTAACAAGTAACTAACTGCCGAATCAGGATTGGGATTGGCGGATAGATATTTGCCGTCAGCACGAGAACGGAGCAAGTAAAAAACTTGGGATAACATCTTATCTTTTTTGTCAAAATAATAGATTAACTCAAATTGGGAATCGGGAATGGGGAATTGGGAATCGGGAATGGGGAATGGGGAATTGGGAATCGGGAATTGGGAATTGGGAATCGGGAATTGGGAATTGGGAATTGGAAATGGGGAATCGGTAAATTAAAAAAGTTTAATTATTTTTCTTTCTTCTTCCTTCTTCCTTCTTCCTTCTTCCTTCTTCCTTCTTCCTTCTTCCTTCTTCCTTCCCATATTTAAATCAAAGTCAGTGCCAAACCTTTAATCGATCGCCCGTCGCCAATTGGACCGACGATGGAAGCCCGACCGGTCGTCAAATTAATATTGTACAGGCTCGAAACTCCCCCAACCTCGATCGCAGCCAAAGCCGTCTCGTTACCGCCAACACTCCTGACATCAAAGCCGAGAACCGTACCAGCATCAACTCCCAAAGATCCGATCGTATTCAACACTCCATTATTCGGCGGATCTTGCCGCACCAAAACGTCGGCGTTGCTGTCGATGGCAAACAAAGTTGTCGAATTTACCCCAGGCAAATTGTTAGTATAGGCAGCAGCCGCCACCGCCGGAGAATTTCCAAAATTGCGATCGCCCGCAGCATAAGCCAAATTCCCGTCGAGTTGAATTCCCCCCGTCAGCGTGTCAGTATCCACAACTGCCCCCGTATCTGGGTTGAGGCGGGCATTTTGACCGGCTTGATTGACAAACCGAATGCGATCGACTGTGGGATTGAAATCAAAACCCGCAGCCCCCGGAGTCAAACCAACAGGAAATTGCCCAGTCCCGACTTGACTTGCAGCCCCAGTCACCGGATCGATCGCGTACAAGCGATTGCTAGAACCCACACCGTAAAGTTGGCCGTTAGCGGGGCGAAAATCAATTCCCAGCAAACTTTCTCCAGGCTGCAAACCCGTAACTGTCGCTTCGCCCAGAATTGCCTGCGGTGCCGCCTCGTTAAAACCGACAATTGCTTCAGCGCCATTTCTGACAGTCAAGGCGTAAGCTGTAGGCAAAGGCAAAGCCAAACCGTTAATCTGTCTTCCGTCGGCAATTTGACCCGCGAAGGAAGCTTGACCGGTTGTCAAATTGATATTGTACAAACCGGAAACACCCCCAACTTCCAGCGCAGCCACCGCCACATCGCGGCCGCCGATAGTTCTGATATCAAAGCCGAGAATGCTAGTAGCATCAACTCCCAAAGATCCGATCGTATTCAACACTCCATTATTCGGCGGATCTTGTCGCACCAAAACGTCTAAATTGCTGTCGATTGCAAACAAAGTTGTCGAAGTTACCCCGGCCAAATTGTTAGTATAGGCAGCCCCAGCCACCCCCGGAGAACTTCCGAAATTGCGATCGCCCGCAGCATAAGCCAAATTCCCGTCGAGTTGAAGTCCCCCCGCCTGCGTGTCAAAATCCACAATTCCCGCCGTATTCGGATTGAGGCGGGCGTTTTGACCGGCTTGATTGACAAACCGAATGCGATCCACCGTCGGATTGAAATCAAAACCCGCAGCCCCCGGAGTCAAACCAACAGGAAATTCCCCGCTACCGACTTGACTTGCTTCTCCAGTTCTGGGATTGAGGGTATACAAGCGATTGCTGCTACCCACACCGTAAAGTACGCCATTCGCCGGCCGATAATCAATTCCCAGCAAACTTTCTCCCGCTGGTAATCCAGTCACTGGCAAATCTGAGATGACACTTCCCGGATTGGAAAGACTAAAACCAACAATCCGATTAGTAGAAGTTAAAGCATAAGCCGTTGTCCGCGGTGGAGGCGGGAGAGTGGGAACAATGCTGCTAATATTATTAGTAAAATTTGCCGGGCCGATCGAACTTTGTCTCACCCCTTGGAGAACCGCAAAAAATTCTCCTGTCACCCGGTCTTGAATAACAGTATTGTTTCCAGCTTCCAGAATATTCAAGTCGCTAAAACTGACACCTTCTCCCAAACCGATTAAATCTGTACCTGGTGCAAAATCTGCGATCGCGTCAGCATCGCCCAAACTTACACCGCCGCTGGTACGAAAAGGATCGGCATCAGCGTAGCGCCTCAAAACAAATACGTCTGCCCCCTCGCCGCCGCTTAGGATATCAGTACCGCGATCGCCCGACAAAATATCATTGCCGGAGTTTCCTGAGATGAAATCGCTACCTTTTCCGCCCACTAAAAAATCGCTACCTTCACCGCCGTTAATAGTATCGTTATCTAAATCTCCAAAAATCGAATCTTGACCCGAACCCCCATCAATGGAATCGCTTTGTTTTCCTCCAAAAATGCTGTCATTTCCCGAGTTTGCCGCGATGGTGTCATTGCCCGCCAAACCAAAAATTAGGTCATCTTCTGGAGTTCCGGCTAGCAATTCTGCTTGTGAGGTACCTCTAATTTCTGCCATGCTGTAATCACCCTCTAATTTTGATATTTCTTTTGCCTAAAAGCGGCGACTTTCTCAGTTCAACATATCACGAATTCGCACTGTCAGAATGTTTGTCCCACTCTAGACATCTCCAATCAAATTTTGGGCAGGCTGGATGCCTGCACCACAAGAATTATTGGAGATGTCTATTAGTAATATACGATGAATTCATAATTTTGGATCTGTACCTCGCTCGATTACTTTTCAATACCATCTCATCTATAACTAAATCCCCGGTCATACTGCTTGTGGATTTGCGCGATCGGGCTTTGACAGAGCGCAAAAAAATATTCGTAAATACTGATAATTCACGACTAAATTTACCCGATCCATGCTAGACAATTTCTCAATTAAATGAGATACGCGGTTTAGCAATTGCCAGATCGGATTGCCAAGTAGCTCTCCTATCTTCAAAGGCATCTGCTACCAACTGCATTACATCTGCGTAAATCTGTGTTTTTCTTCCTCAATCTGCAGTTTTCTTATCAATAAAAAACATGACATAAATCTACAATACATAAACCGCAGATGTCATGCAGACAAACACAGAACGACGCATATGGACTTCAATAGAATTTGAAAATGAGTGTAATCTTGTCTGATTTAGTTGACTATTTAAGATTTTCCAGTTTAATTCTAGGGTCAACTGCTTTGAGTAGTAAATCCGCCAACAAATTACCAACAATCAACATGGTCGCGCCCATCATCAAACTTGCCATGACTAAGTACAAATCTTGATTTGTCACGGCTTCCAACGTCAGTTTTCCCAAACCAGGCCAATTAAAGAAAAATTCAGCAATAAATGCACCGCTTAACAAACTAGCAAACTCAAAACCCAATAGCGTGACTAACGGATTAATCGCATTCCGTAAAGCGTGAACGTAAATTACTCGATTGTCGGGCAAACCTTTGGCCTTTGCGGTGCGGATGTAATCTTGACGCAGTACGTCCAATAATTGTCCGCGCATCAATCTTTGTAAGCCTGCAAAACCAGTAACGCTGAGGGCGACTGTTGGCAAAATTAAGTGCCAGCAGTAATCGAGGATTTGACCCCACCAAGGTAAGTCTGCATGGTCGATGCTGGTCATTCCTCCGACGGGGAAAAGAGGGGAAGTATTTTGAGCAAAAAATAGCAGCAGCAAGGCTGTGATAAAGCTGGGAAATCCCTGGCCGGTGTAGCTGACTACTTGCAAAACTCGATCGACTGTGCGGTTTTGATTGACGGCGGCGACTATTCCCAAAGGAAGCGCGATCGCCCAAGTTACAATCAAAGAGGCGATCGCCATCAACAGCGTCGCCGGCACCCGTTCCCACAGCAGCGACGCTACGGATCGCTGATACACAAAACTTGTGCCAAAATTCCCCCGCGTCACAATTTGTTGCAACCACAGCCAATACTGCACAATCGCTGGTTTATCCAAGCCGAACTGCTGTTCGAGTTGCTTGAGTGTCTCCGGCGAAATCTTGGGATTTTGGCTCAAAGTATCTAAGTAATTTCCTGGTGCCAACTCAATAATTGCAAAACAAAGAGCCGATGCTAAAAATAAGGTTAAAAGTGCCTGCAACAGTCGCTTGACTACATAAGTAAATGTCTCGCTACCCAACACAGAATTCAACATTCGCAACTTTCGATTAGATTTAATAGAAGTCATAGGATTTTAGATTTTAGATTTTAGATTTTAGATTTGTGAATGATATTAATTCCAGTTGCATCGGAATGATTTAACCGCAGAGATCGCAGAGATCGCAGAGAAAGAAAAGAGAGAGATGAATGATTCCGATGCAAAGGTCAAGGATATTATTGGTCAACAGTCAACAGTCAACAGTCAACAGTTAACAGTTAACTGACTAATACTCAACTAAGGTAACAATTGGCACATCAGGCAATTTCTGCCTGCCGCCCAAAGCCTGCAATTCAATGACAAAAGCAAAACCGATAAGCTCGCAGCTTGCTTGCTGCAACAACTGAGCCGTTGCTAACGCCGTTCCGCCAGTGGCGATTAAATCGTCCACAACCAGCACCCGGCTGCCGGATTTCATGGCGTTTCGGTGCATCTCCAGTCGATCGACACCGTACTCCAACTCGTACTCAGCAGAATAAACTTCTCCTGGCAGTTTCCCCGGCTTGCGGACAGGAATAAAGCCTATTCCCATTTTATAAGCCAAGGGCGCGCCAAAGATGAAGCCCCGCGATTCCATACCCACCACATAGTCAGCAGACATTGCAGAGCATTTTTCGGCTAAGCTGTCAATGGTGTAGCTGAGGCCTTGCGGGTTGGACAGCAAAGTTGTAATGTCTCTAAACATTATTCCCGGCTTGGGGAAATCAGGAATGTCGCGAATCAGAGATTTGAGATCCATAAGCTTGCAGGTCGGTGTTGAAGGTAACGAGGAATCAAAAATGGTACAATCATAGCGCCAATCGATTTGAGATTTGAGATTTTAAATTTGAGATTTGAGATTCACACTAAAATCTCAATTTTCGGGGTCTAAATTTTGGGACTGCCGGCGAACCTCTCCGGGGCTTCTCTCCCTATGCAGGTGAGGTGAGTCGATTTAAAATTTGAGATTTACTCCACAGATGCAATCTGGGCCTTAAACTAAGGTCTAAATTTTTGCTGAGAACTTCTTTAATTTTTATTTGTAAATTGTTTAATCCTTTGCGTACTATGTAAACAAATGTCATAATTCCCTAACACCAGGGTTGAATATCAAGATTTGTCAACCTATGATCTAAAGTCAAAAATATAGTATCTAAAATCCAATGATCGAGTTGACAGCACGAGTGGGTGAGGTTCTTCCTTCGATAACCTTGGCGATCGCAGCTAAGGCGAAAGCCATGAAGGCCGCAGGAATAGATGTCTGTAGTTTGAGTGCGGGAGAACCAGACTTTGATACGCCAGAACACATTAAAACAGCGGCTAAGCAAGCTCTGGACGCGGGGAAGACTAAGTACGGCCCAGTGGCTGGAGAACCGCTGTTAAAGGCTGCGATCGCCCGCAAACTCCGCGAGGACAACAATCTCAACTATCAACCGGAAAATATCATTGTCACCAACGGCGGCAAGCATTCCCTCTACAATCTGATGATGGCTCTGATTGAGTTTGGAGACGAAGTAATTATTCCGGCTCCCTACTGGGTGAGTTATCCAGAAATGGTCAAACTCGCCAGCGGCACACCCGTAATTGTACCGACAGATGCTTCGACAGCATATAAAATTACACCGGAACAACTCAACCGAGCGATTACTCCTAAAACCAAGTTATTTGTGCTGAATTCGCCTTGTAACCCGACGGGAATGGTGTACTCTCCAGCGGAAATCAAAGCCTTGGCCGAGGTGATAGTCGATCGAGATATTTTAGTCGTTTCTGACGAGATTTACGAAAAAATTATATATGACGGCGCTCAACACGTCAGCATCGGTTCCGTGGGTAAAGAAATCTTCGATCGCACGATCGTTAGCAGCGGTTTTGCCAAAGGTTACTCGATGACAGGCTGGCGCATTGGCTATTTAGCCGGGCCAGTCGAACTAATCAAGGCCGCGGGTACCATTCAAGGTCACAGTACCTCAAACGTGTGTACCTTTGCACAGTACGGCGCGATCGCAGCATTGGAAAGCAGCCAAGATTCTGTCGAAAAAATGCGACTAGCTTTTGCCGATCGGCGTAAAGTAATATTTGAATTGCTCGATGCCATCCCCGGAATTAGCTGCATCAAACCAGACGGTGCTTTCTATATGTTTGTCAACATCAGCAAAACGGGAATGACTTCTCTAGAATTTTCCGACGCTTTCCTAGAACAGCAACAAGTAGCAGTTATTCCTGGGATTGCATTTGGTGCAGACGACCACATTCGTTTATCTTACGCCACCGATTTAGACACAATTAAAAAAGCTGTAGAAAGGCTCGATAAATTTGTCGGAAGCATCTAAAAATTAGTCATTAGTCCTCAGTCATTAGTCATTTGCTACTAATGACTGTTGACTGTTAGCTGTTATTTGTTAGTTGTTATTTGTTAGTTGTTAGTTGTTATTTGTTAGTTGTTATTGGGAATTGAGAATTGAAAATTGGGAATTCGTAGCAAGTAACCAATAACCAATAACCAATAACCAATAACCAATAACCAATAACTAATGACTACTGACTACTGTTGACTGTTAGCTGTTGACTGTTAGCTGTTAGCTGTTAGTTGTTATTTGTTAGTTGTTATTGGGAATTGAGAATTGGAAATTGGGAATTCGTAGCAAGTAACTAATAACCAATAACCAATAACCAATAACTAATGACTACTGACTACTGTTGACTGTTGACTGTTGACTGTTAGCTGTTGACTGTTAGCTGTTAGCTGTTAGTTGTTAGTTGTTACTTGTTATTGGGAATTGAGAATTGGAAATTGGGAATTCGTAGCAAGTAACCAATAACCAATAACCAATAACCAATAACCAATAACCAATAACTACTGACTACTGACTACTGACTACTGACTAAAGCTGCTTCGTCATAATTTCCTTGAGCAAATCGAGTCCTTTCTTAACTCGCCGAGAAACTGTTACCGCACTGATACCCAAGCGTTCGGCGGTTTCCTTCTGAGTCAAATCGTAGAGAAAAACAAACTCCAATATCTCGCGAGTCCGTTGTTCCAACATCGCCAAAGCTTGCTGTACGCGAATTCGATCCTCTTGGGCCAACTGAAAACTCCGATACTTGCTATCGGGCATCAATTCGCCCAGACTTGTTGCACCCTCATCTTCATCCTGCATCGGCGCGTCCAAACTCAGAGGCGATCGGTTGAGGTGGGCTAACTTAATTTCTCGCCATTCTTCAACAGAAACCTCAAGCACTGCGGCTACTTCTGCATCCGTAGGTTTGCGGTTGAACTGCACCTGCAAATTCTTGATTGCTGCGACAGACTTGCGTTCCAGGGACTGCCAGTGGCGGGGAAATCGCACCGAAGGGCTTTTGTCTCGCAAGTAGTGTTGAATTTCGCCCCGAATGTAGGGAATTGCAAAGGAACTAAAAGCGTGTCCCCTCGACAGATCGAATCGCTCGATCGCCCTAATCAACCCTATACACCCGACTTGCTGTAAATCGTCGTAGCTTTCACCGCACTGGTTTAGCCAGTGGTAAACTTCTTTTCTCACCAGTCCAATATTCAGTTGAACTAACTGATTGCGGACTTCATTCGAGCCAGAATCTTGGTACTCGCGCAACAATTGCAAATTTTCGTTTTTTAGCTCGTTCGGGGCTGTGGTAGACATGGCGGCATAAGGGTTGGTAGAGCAGAGGACTGATGTTGCTTTATATCTAGTTTCCAATCTAGCTTAACAAAAAATATTTATAGGTGGTGTAATCCTAGCACTTAATCGTTGTGACAGCGAACACGCGAGTTTGATTTTGGGAAGGCGCAGGGATTTGAACTGATTATCCCAAGGTAGGAATTCAAATTTAACGGGAATTTTTTCACACCGCATTATAAGCTGAAAACGGTTTAAAAGCAATACTTTAAATAATTAAAAATCGTCTCTTAATAAATTGCAACTCAATCATAGTTTAATCATAAATTTATTCATTAGTCAACAGTCTTCAGCGATCTTGCTAAAGACTGTTGGCTAATGAAGAGCGAGCAGTAGCTTGAGGCCAAAAAACTGCTCTAGTTCGTTGGCGAAGCCCTCGCAGAGGATCGATCCAAAAAGCCAATTTTACGAAACAGAAGGCTCGATGCGAGCGTAAAATAAACCGCGAATTTTCACATCCAAAGCAGGTCTAGCTCCCAAATCAGTATCAGAAGTCTGCAAGCTTTCAAAAATCCCGCCTATTTCGCCAGTGGCACTGTTGACTTTTGCAACTTGGAGAGAAATTTTGCCCGCCTTTGTGTTGGTGTCAGCCAACTTCACATTAGAGCGTTTGAGTTTGGAGTTGTCAGTAGCCGGAAGCGCTACAGCATGGTCGTAACCAGAGGCTACCCCGCGAGCTTTAGGGTCTAAAAAGGTACCGCTGCGGTAAGAAGGAACGTTAAAATTTCCTCGCAAATCGGTGGAAGTATTGATAGCAACCACTCCTGGCTCGGAACTGGCTACCAGTTCTTTAATAGTGAACAAGAAAGGTACTTGCTCTCCGCCCGGTAACAGAATCGTAATTGCTTGAAAGTCCAAGCCATCTTCTTCTGTAAAAGTCAGAGTCCCATCCTTACCAACCTCTAGCGTACCTTGAACTTGGTCAATGCTCGACGTGAACCGAGTCAGCACTTTACCAGGCACAAATTCTGCCTCTTGGCGTTTGTTTGCTGGTTCTTCCTTCACAAAATAAGTTGTGGGCTGCAAACACATACCAGTCAGTTTATAGGTTGCGCCCGCTTCAATAGGGATAGATCCGCGAGAAGTTTCTGCCAAACTAGGGCAGTTATTTGCCAATCCAGTACCTTTGATCTGGTCGTAGGTGAGTAACTCGGTAGTCGCCACCGTTGTATCAGGAGCCGAAGAACAAGCAACCAGCGCACTCATGCAAAATGCTAAAAGTGCAACAATTAAAGCACGATATTTCATTGCCAACCTCAATCTCCAACATCGGATTATATTAAGAAAAAGCCCTATTTCGAGCAAAATACAATTGCTCGCGGGCAGGCCTGGCCCGTGCAACCATCCGAAAGCCATCACCGAGTTTGACTCAAACAGTCGAGCTAGCTACTGCGGTGAAATTAAGCCTTGACTTAGAATTTCTCAAATTTTTCGGATCGTCGCCCAATACACATGGTACGACGGGTGGTGCTCTTTTCCTGACTTGAGCGGTAAATTAATATTGCCTAGGTGAACCTACTTAAGTTAGGTTGCTCCTAGCCCCGAATGCCGATCGCCACTAGCTCGATTAGTCGGTTGACACCAGTGGCCCCGGAAAAACGCCTTGTAGATTTCAAAGGAAGCAGCAGTATGGACAACGGCAAAAATTTAGAGTCAGAAAAGTTGCAGTCTCAACTGCAATCGTTGACACAGGCGATTCGGACTTTAGCCGAAAGTTGTCAGGGAGACAGCGTACTGCTTTTGGCTTTGCTGCGAGCTTTGGAAGCTTCGCACCAGGAAATTCGGGACGGTTTGTTTCAAGCGTCTTTTCCCGACAACCGCCAAGCAATGTACAAACTGATCAGGAATATTGAAGCCAATGGCGGCTGGCCTTACATCCAGCGCATGAAACTTCGATCGCTCTTGGGGTACAGCAAACAATTATCTCCCCTAGAATACGATCCCGCCGAGTCTGAAAACGACTCGGCCGAGACTGAGCAAGACCTTAAATAGCCTGAGCGATCAGTTATGAGTTATGAGTTTTGAGTTGGTGAGTTTGACATTAACTCAAAACTCATAACTGAGCTGCCCTCGCGCCCCTAGAACCCGAAAGGTGTAGGAGGTACGGGTGTCGGACTCGGCAGCATCGAAGGAAAAATCTGCGTCTGGCCAGGCATTGGCAACAGCCCGGGAGTATGAGTCGGGGCGATCGAACTAATTGACACCATCGAATCAGGTGCCGTAATAGTCGGCGCAGTCGGAATCCTCGAAGCAGTCGGAGTCGTCACCGGAGTCGGAGTTGTCGCCGGAGTCGGAGTCGTCGCCGGAGTCGGAGTCGTCGCCGGAGTCGGAGTTGTCGCCGGAGTCGGAGTCGTCGCCGGAGTCGGAGTCGGAGTTCCTATCGTAGTCGTAGTCGTAGTCGTAGTCGTAGTCGTAGTAGTCGGCCTGGGGCTAGACGTCGCGCTCACAGAGATAAAATCATTGGCATCAATCAGCGCCGATGGAGTGTCTACCAAAATCGCTAACAGCTTGCCGTCGATCGTAATTACAGTATCTCGGAGATTTGCGCCGTTACCTTGGCTCACTTGCAGTTGACTGAAAGATAAACTGCTCGGCAGTCCAAAGAAATCCTCTGCCTCATTGTAATCAGTAATTAAAACCAAACTTCCAGGGCCCGCTCCCAATCCAAAGACATCGCTGCCGCTACCGCCAGTCAGAGTATCCGAACCCTCACCTCCGATCAGAGAATCATTACCCTCTGCCCCAAATAAATTGTCATTACCGAAACTGCCCAAAATTGTATCGTCACCGAGACCACCGGCCAAGGAATCATCGCCAAAACCGCCGTCTAGAACATCATTACCTTTGCCACCGAAGAGGAAGTCGTTGCCTTCATCTCCCATTACCGAGTCATCGCCTAAATCGCCGCGAAGCGTATCGGAACCGCTGCCGCCAAAAACCGTATCGTCAGCCTTCCCCCCGAATATTTGGTCGTTGCCGGAGTCACCGAAGAGCGAATCAGTGCCGTCATTACCATACAAAGTGTCGTCGCCGTCGGCACCGAGGAGATAGTCGTTGCCGTCACCGCCAAACAGTTGATCTCCGCCGCTACCGCCGTTGAGAGAATCATTCCCCGAATCTCCGTAGAGAAAATCGTCATCAGCATTCCCGAACACCGAATCGTCGCCGTCACCCCCCACCAGGCTGTCATTGCCAGTACCGCCGGCAATCACATCAAAGCCCGCGTTGCCGCGAATCACGTCGTCGCCGGCATCTCCGAATACAGTGTCTAACCCGTCGTTGCCTTCGAGGACGTCGTTGCCCAAACCGCCGAGAATTGAGTCGTCGCCGTTTCCGCCTAAAGCAAAATCGCGACCTTGGTTGCCAATGAGTTCGTCATTTCCTTCGCCCCCAAACAGCGAGTCTGCTCCGTCGCCTCCGAGCAGTTGGTCGTTGCCCGCGTCCCCTTCTAGGGTGTCATCTCCTCCCGCACCCAGGAGCGTGTCATCGCCATCTAAAGCACGAATTCGATCGCCCTGCGGAGTTCCTAAAATAAAGTCGTTGCTGTCTGTGCCGATCAGGTTTGCCATAGGGGATACACCGCTCCTTAATCAAATCAATTGTTTTAAAGTATGTCAATCGCCTTCATGACAAGGCATTGCTGCTTGCCTACGTTAGCATAGTTGAGATTTGGGCCATCTTGCCTAGGAGTGGGGGAGATGGCTGCTAGTGTCTTGATGGGCGATCGACAAATAGGTTCGTAGTGCGGTAAAGTCCGCGCTACGAAACTAATTTTATTAAATGACGAAAGGCTGCAATTTTTGTTCGCTAATAGGTAAAACTATCACAAATTCAGTTCCCTCTCCCTGATGGGAATTCACATCAATTGTGCCACCGTGGGTTTCGACTACAATCTGGCGGGCGATCGCCAATCCCAACCCGGTACCTTTACCCACAGCTTTTGTAGTAAATAAATGGTCAAAAATCCGCTGTTTCATAGATTCCGTCATCCCCGCACCGTTATCGGCAATTGTAATTTTGATGTGCCGATCGCCCTCCAAACCGATCCGAACCACAATCCTGTTAGGATTCGCTTCAATTTCAGCAAAACTGCGGCCTTGATTTGAGTCTTCCAAGGCATCGATCGCATTGGCCAACAAATTCATAAAAACTTGATTCAGTTGACCGGGAAAACATTCGATTTTCGGTAGATTTCCGTAGTCTGTGAGGACTTCGATCTGCGGACGGTATTCGTTAGCTTTCAGCCGGTGTTTCAATATTAAAATGGTACTGTCAATCCCTTCATGGATCTTAAAGGGAACTTTGTAGTCTTTATCCGCTCTGGAGAAGGTGCGGAGGCTGGTGCTAATGCCGCGAATGCGATTGCACCCCACTTTCATCGACGACAGCATCTTGGGCAAATCTACTAAGATATACTCCAAATCAATATCCTCAGCATCTTGTTGAATTTCTGCGCCGGGATTTGGAAATTTTTCTTGATATAATTTTAAGTGTTCAATTATATCTTTGATTGTCATCGTTGCTTCGTCAATATTGCCGTTGATAAAGCCGATAGGATTGTTTATTTCGTGGGCTACACCCGCGACAAGATTGCCCAAAGCCGACATTTTCTCGCTTTGCACTATTTGTAACTGGGCTTGCTGCAAGTCAACGAGCGATCGTTCTAATTCTTCTCCATAAGCTTGGGATTGTTGGTACAAGCGGGCATTTTCTAGAGAAATAGCCACTTGGGCGCACAACATTTGGATGACTTCAGTACGATCGCCAGTAAATGCCTCAATTGTCAAGTTATTTTCTAGATATAGCAACCCGATTAATTTACCCTGATGCAAAATCGGGGCGCACAGCAAACTTTTGAGATTTTTATCCATCAAATACGGATCTGACATAAAATCGTTTTGTGATGTATTATTCAAAACCACAGTTGTTAAAGTGCGCTTAACATAGTTAACCGCAGCAGCCGGAACTTCTTCTCTGAGTGACAGCGGTACAGACATTGAGATGACATTTTCCTTGAGGCAGGCTACAGTTTCGACTGACAGATTCCCATCCTTCAGCAACAGCAGAACTGCTTTTGTTGCCCCGGCATTTTCGATCACCACAGACATCAGTGCCGCCAGCAATTTTTCTAATTCAATTTCACTCGATAAAGCTTGGGAGGCTTTGAGAATAGCAGCCAAATCGAGGGCTTCGGAAATATTGCTGCTAGATTTAATTGTTTGGATGGTTTGATGCAGCATTGACAAGTTATTGATTGCTTGGAGGCGGGTTTCGCCGACGTTCGCAGAACGGTTTTGTTTTGCCTGCAATATGGGAACAAGAAGTTGGGGATAGCGTTCTTCTAAGTCATCTATTTTAGCTTTTGCACCCCATTTTGCATAACAGTAGTAGGCTTCTTGCATATAGCCTGCGGCGACTTTTTCTTTGCCCCAGTCGAGGTAGAATTTAGCTGCTAGTTCGTTAGCGAGAGCTTCTTCTTGGATGTATTCGTTAGCTTTGGCACCGGCGATCGCGCGATCGTACATTTCGATAGCCAGCTCTAGCTTATTCAAGGTGCGGTAACGTTCTGCTTCGATCAGACACCACTTATGTTGATAATTCATCGGGGCGTAGTATGCCCAATTTTTCATCTTTTTCTGGTTGCGAGCCACTTGCTTGAGGCGATCGTGCTTTTCAGACGGGTTAGCCTGCTTTAATTCTGCTAAACAAGTTAATGAATCATAAAAATAGAAAACAACTAAACCGGGCGATGCAATTCCTCCGTCTTCGTACTGTCTAGCTAGTAGAAGGGTTTGACGAGCCAGGGCAAAGTCACCAAACAAATATCTGAGTGTGGCTTGGTTTGTGTAAGCGAAAAACAGTCCCGTCTTGTCGCTGTTAGCCTGTTGTTCTACTGACCTCTGACTCAGGCAATAAACCTCACCTTCTAGCGCTGCTGCTTCTCCATCACCCAATAAATTTAGTGTCGTTTGATGAAATATTTTGCAGTAAAGTTCAGCCGCTTCTTGGTTGAGTTTGGCGATAGATTCAGTATAAAATTCCAGCTTTTGATTCACTTCAGCTAGATAATGTCCGCTATAGTAAGAGTTCGCACACGAGATCAGTACCGCCCAAGCAGCATATTCTGTATCCCCTGTTTCTAGTCCGCTTTGATAACTTATTAAAAGTGGTGCAATTGTATCGTTTAAGTGATTTTTCCAACAAAATACAAAATAGTAAATAATAAATAATACCCTACATTTGATTTCTTTTGCATCAAATTTATCCAACAGTTTAAGAGCCAGTTCACCAAACTGATAGCCAGTTTTAATATCTCTGACTACGCCGCACAAAATTAACCCATACCAGGCATAGGTGAAAGCCGCCAGACTGGTATTACCATATTTTACAAACAGATTCACCTTGCGAAATACCATCAGTGGCATCAAATCTGGGGCTGAAATGTAGGCTGCCGAGAGAGTTTTTGCCAAAATTTGCGTCACCGCAATTATATTGGGGGCTGTCATCGCTGGCTGGTTTTCTAGGGTTTGGATAGACTTCCCCAAGAGGGCAATCTTAGTTTCGGCTAAACCTAGCAAAACCTGGGGTGTTGTGGGATTGGCTGGAAACTTGATACCTAGTTTTTCGACCAGCAATAAAGCCGTTTTGACCGCCACTAGGGATTGCCCCTGCAAAATCAATGCCTGAATTTTAATTTCATAGACAGTGACTTGTTCTAGTAGCGATCGCGCGTGATTGATGACTCGATCGATCGTCTGCTCCATCTGCTCAAAATCACCCGCCAAAAAAGCGGCGAGAGCAAGCTGGTTCGAGATTTCTAAGCTCAGCGAGTATTGACTTTCCCAAGCATCAGAGTTTAATAGCTGCACGCTTGTGAGCAAATAATCGACTGCTGACTTGTAAGCTGTTGAGGTGTTAGCTTTTATACCTGCTTGCAAGTTGAGCCGTGCGATCGTCTCTCGCTCACCCGATTCAATCAGCTTCAGCCCGCGGTTAAGTTGGTTAACCAGCGCAAAAATTTGCTCATCGCCGGATGTTGCCTTATTTGCCAGCAGCAGTCTGCCAATTTGCAGATGAACGCTTTGTTCTTGTGATTCGGGAATTAAAGAATAAGCGGCTTGCTGAACGCGATCGTGCAAAAACTTGTAATTTACCACCTCCAAATTTTCAGCCTCATCCCGTCTTTCTGCCCCTAGATAAAACTTGTAAATTTCAGTTTCAGGCAAGATTAACCCTTCTTGCAAGGCGTTCCACAAATCCGCCGCCGTTTCCGTTGCCAATTGCTCAGAAATTATGGCCAAAGTCCCCAAATCAAACTGATTCCCAATACAAGCTGCCAACTTCAACACATTCTGAGTCGCTGGCGGCAATTTTTGCAACTGCAACGCCATAAACTCCACCACATCCTCTGTCAGTGCCGCGGCCCTAACTCCAACAAGATCGCATTGCCACCCCCCCGCAGCCACCCTCTGTCCCCCTTGACTAAGGGGGGATGAAAGGAGAGTGGGGGTTGGGGGAGTAAAATTAATCAATCTATCCTGATACAGTGCCTTGAGAAACTGCGTAGCAAAAAATGGATTTCCTTGAGTTTTTTGTGCTACCAAATCAGTCAATGGTCTTGCCAAATCTGGAGCGCAATTGAGCGTATCAGCCACCAAATGATTGAGACTTTCTGAACTCAACGGTTGCAGCGCAATCGTATTTACCGTTGCCCCAGCTTTTACTACTGTATCCAGTGTCAGCATCAGCGGATGCGCTGGCGAGACTTCATTATCTCGGTAAGCACCAATTACTAATAGATAGCTTATTTCCGATTCTGACATCAGCAACTGCATTAACTGTAGCGAGGCGGAATCTGCCCACTGCAAGTCATCTAAAAATATTACCAGCGGATGCTCTTTCGCAGTAAATATTTTAATAAAATTTTGGAACAGCAAATTAAACCTATTTTGTGCCGCAGTTCCTGAAAGTTCGATCGCCGGTGATTGTTGACCAATAATTTTTTCAAGTTCGGGAATTACTTCAACGATCACTTGTCCGTTATCGCCCAGCGCTTGCAATATTTGAGTTTGCCATTTTTCTAACTTCTCGTCACTTTCACTCAACAATTGCCCCATTAAATCTCGAAATGCTTGCACCAATGCTGAAAACGGAATATTGCGGTTAAACTGATCGAATTTCCCTTTAATGAAATAACCATGCTGCCGCACAATTGGTTTGTGAATTTCGTTAACTACAACTGTTTTTCCAATCCCGGAAAAACCCGCGACCAACATCATTTCTGCCCCCCTCTGTCCCCCGGATGAAAGGGGATCCGCAACACGCTCAAAGGCTTGGAGTAGGGTTTCTATTTCGGTTTCTCTCCCGTAGAGTTTTTCTGGTATGATGAAGCGATCGCACAAATCCCTACTCCCGATCGCAAAATTTTCAATCTCACCACTTTCTTGTAATTGACTCAAACAAAATTCTAAATCAAATTTCAGTCCTAACGCGCTATGATAGCGGTCTTCAGCATTTTTAGCCATCAATTTGCTGACAATGGACGAGACTACCTGCGGGATTTGCGGATTGACTTCATGCAGTAATGGCGGTTGCTTGGCAATATGACAGTGTACCAATTCCATCGCATCGCGGGATTGAAATGGCAACTCTCCCGCCAGCAATTCATAAAAAGTCACGCCCAAAGAATAGAAATCTGTTCGGTAGTCAATGCCGCGATTCATCCTGCCGGTTTGTTCGGGTGACAAATAACCCAGTGTCCCATCTAGTGCGTTAGGATTGCTTATGGTTAGAGTTTCCCTCGGCAGCAAAGATGCAATACTAAAGTCAATTAGTTTAACTTGTTTTGTTTGGGGATTAATTAAAATATTGGCTGGTTTAATGTCTTTGTGAATTATCCGGTGGTGTCCGAGTATATATAAAATGTTGCTGATGTCGATCGCCATTTGCAAAAAATCGCTTAAATCTGGTGAAGTTTCCCCTTGTTCCACCCATTGTTTTAGAGAGATTCCACCGAAGTCTTCCATTACCAGCGCATAGCTGTTTTGGTAAGCTTCCAAGCTGTAGGTTTGGATAATTCCGGGCAAATTGAGGTTTTTGGCAATAGTATATTGATTGCGAAATTGCACGAGTTCGCTGAAGCTTGGATACTCATTTTTGAGCAGTTTTATAACCACAGGTAATTGGTCATGGATACGGATGGCTTGATAAACTAAGGTGCGATTTCCGTCATAAATTGTTTGGATAATTTGATAGTTTAAAATTTGACTGGTTATGTTTGTGTTGTGATTTTTGTGGGAGTTGTTCATGGCTATTGTTGACGTAAAGTTAGTGCGTGGTTTCTTGATGAGTCTGAATATCGGGAAAAAATTAACTGTTTAGCTCTACTTAAATTGGCAAGCTGATGATGAATTCTGTTCCCGCTCCCGGTGTTGAATTGACGTGAATTGAACCGCCGTGTTTGTCTACCACGATTTGACGCGCGATCGCCAATCCCAATCCAGTGCCTTTTCCTACGGCTTTTGTTGTAAATAAATGGTCAAATATCTTTTGTTTGAGCTCTTCATTCATTCCTTTACCATTATCAGAAATGGTTATTCTGACAAAATTATCTGCATTTGAAGTGGTGACATTAATTCGATTTGGATTCGCTTTAATTGACTGAAAGCTTTGTCCAATATTTGACTCATCTAATGCGTCAATGGCATTAGCCAAAATATTCATAAATACCTGGTTTAGTTGTCCCGGAAAACACTCGATTTGAGGAAAATCGCCATAGTTTGTAATCACTTCAATAGCTGGACGTTGCTCATTAGCTTTCAGGCGATGTTTGAGAATCAAAATTGTGCTATCAATGCCTTCGTGAATGTTGAAAATAACTTTGCGATCGCGATCCGCACGGGAGAATGTTCGTAGTGAAGTGCTGATCTTACTTAACCTCTCGCAGGCGACAGACATCGCATCCATGATTTTTGGCAAATCTTCCAAGCTATAATCTAAATCAATTTCTTCGGCATGAGCGCTAATTTTATCAGGTGGATTTGTTAGCGTTTGTTGATATAGTTTTAAGTGTTCAACAATGTCATTAAATGTGGGTTTTGCTTGGTGGAGACTAGCAGAAATAAAACCCAAAGGATTATTCATTTCGTGAGCTATCCCAGCCATAAGATTACCCAGTGCAGACATTTTTTCACTTTGGACTATTTGTAATTGAGCGTTTTGTAACTCGGTTAGGGCTTCTGCTAAATCTTGCGTTTTTTGCTGCACAGCAAGTTCTGCTCGCTTGCGATCGCTAATATCAATTACCACTCCATCCCATAAGATTGCACCATCTGCTTGGCGCGCTGGCCTAGCAGCAGAGAAAACCCATTTTACGATTCCTGAAGGCACAATAATACGCCATTGTTGCTCAAATGGTGTTAGATTTTGGGCAGAGTAGATCATTGCTTGTGTAATAGTTAGGTCATCATCAGGATGATGCATAGCGTTAAGGCTATGTACACCTGCCATCACTAACTCTGGTGCTAACTCATATAAGTCGAAACAGCCAGAGCTGACATAAGGTGTTGAAATTGAACCGTCAGCCCCCAGACGTAATTGGTACACCGTACCAGGAATATTATTTGCTAAATTGTGGAAACGGGTTTCACTAGCCTGCAATTTTGCTAGAGATTGTGTTAACTGTTGTGCATATTTTTGAGAATTTTGATAGAGTCGCGCATTTTCTAGAGAAATTGCAGCTTGAGCGCAAAGTAAATTCAGCAGTTCGACGCGATCGCTCGTGAAAGCACCCTTTGCTAAATTATTTTCTAGATATAAAATGCCCATCAACTTCCCTTGATACAAAATCGGGCTGCACAAAATACTCTTCGGCTGCTGGCGCATGATATAAGGGTCATTGGCTAAAGTCAGATCGGCACTCGCATCAACTATTACGGTAGTCTGCCTGTTGTGCTTGACTTTGTAAATCAGCTTCAGGGGAATTCCCTCACTCTCTTCAATGGGAAGGCGCTGCAACACGACTGGCTCTGTCCCCAGGGTAATCGAGCCTTTAATCAACAGGCGATCGTCTCGTAAGAGCATTAACACGCATTTATCGGCTCCCGCATTTTCGATGATAATGGAAAGCAACGATGAAAGGAGTTTTTCGAGTTCGATTTCACCTGAGATAGTATGGGAAGCTTTGAGAATCGCAGCTAAATCTAAAGCCACATAAGCACTGCTGCTAGAAATGGCGGAACTGGTGGATGTCACAGTCCCCAAGGCGAAGATAGTTTCGTTAGTGCAAAGAGCAGAACGAGTTGGCTGTAATACAGGATCAAGTAATTGCGGATAGCGTTTTTCTAAATCAGCGACTTTGGCTTTTGCACCCCAACGAGCATAAGCATAGTAAGCTTCAATCGCGTATTCTTGCGCGATGCGCTGTTTATTCCATTGCAAGTAAAACTTGGCTGCCAATTCATTGGCGAGAGCTTCTTCGTTGATAAATTGATGTTCTTGAGCAAGATTTATGGCTCGGTCATAACACTCGCTGGCTGCGATTTTTTCACCCAAAACTCGATAACGTTCAGCCTCCACTAGATACCATTTATGCAAGTGGTTCATCGGGGCATGGTGCGCCCACTGGTGCAGAATCGTTTGATGGGTGGCAGCAACAGCAAGCAGTTCGGCTTGCTCCGGTTCTGGTAGGGTAGGGAAGAGTGCTAGATGAGTTAGCGCGGCATAAAAATGGAAAATAGGAACAAAAATCGATCCCGATACTGCCATTAAATACAGCTTGGCTTGGGCAATATAGTTGCGTGCATCTGTATAATTACCAAAATAGTAAGCAAGCAGCAGTTTGTATATATAGGCTTGTGCCATGGCTGTTAAATCGTTATCTTGCTCGTGCTTAGTTAGCATCAACGTTTCATTATAGGCATTGCCGATCAAGCAATATGGTTGACTGACTAATTCAATCAAGTTTTCTGCTGTTTGTTTTCCTAAATTTACATATACTCGAGCAGATTCTTGTTTCACCTGAGCCAATGCCACACTATAATCAGCCATGTCTTCAATAAAACTATTCAGTTCTTCACCGCTAAAAAACCGGCCATTACTGTGACCACCGAGAGCAAAACCAGCGTGTAAAAAATCTCCAGTTTCTATGCCAGCCTGGTAAGCTGTTTTTAGAGTCGGAATTGTAGCATCCAACCGCTCTTGGTAATGTTGAATAAAGCAACCAAATAGAGACATCACGCTGGATTTAATCTTTTGTATATTAAATTTTTCCAGTAAACTTAGAGCCAATTTACCAAAAGCATAGCCTGCGGAAGGATCTTCCAAGAAAGCACACAATACCATGCCATGAATACCATACCCAGTTGTTGATGCCACGGTATTTCCCGATCGAAGGGATAAATTCACCATCATCGAACTCAGCAAGGGCAATAGACCGGGCATTCCTTGAATAATTGGTGAAAACAACATTGCCATCAATTCCATTGCAGCCTGAGCGTTAGGGTCGGTCATTAATGGCAGATCGCTCAAGTCTTCAATTTGTCTACCTTCGAGTTGGGTGGCAAGGCTTTGTAGCATTCTGCTAGTCTGGGATGGATCGGGTTCTGCAGGCAGTTCAACCCCCAATTGCTCCAATGCTTGTCTGCCAATAGCGATCGCCTCCAGCACATTACTTTGTAAAACTTGCGCTGCAATTTGAATTTGATAAATTTTTATTTTATCTAAAATCGTTTTAGCCGATCGCAACACGATTGTTGCTATCTGTTCCATGCCCTCAAAGTCACTATTCAAATAACTAGCTTCAGCCGCCGCAATATGGAGGTTTAAAGCGAATTCATACTGGCTGTGCCAACAGTTTGTTTGTAGTAGCTCGATTCCTATTTTGAAATATGTCCTTGCTGCCGCGTATGCTGTAGAATGTATCGCCTTACCTCCAGCTTTTAAATTTAGTTCAGCTAATCTTTCTTGTTCTTTCTGTTCAGTAATTAACTTAATTCCTTTGTTCAAATGCTCCACAATATCAAACAGTTTTTCATCTTGTTCTATTTCTGATAAATTTTCTCGAAGTAACTGTCCAATTTTGAGATGAGTTGCTTGTTTTTGATGGTCGGGAATTAAAGAATAAGCCGCTTGTTGTACTCGGTCATGTAAAAATTTGTAGGTAGCTGTCATTTGTAATCCGTCATTGGTCATTCGTTGTTCTTCGTCTACAAATGACCACCCTTCGACTTCGCTCAGGGCAAGCTGACTATTGACTAATGACTCTTGTTGATAAAATTTATAAACATCACTACTCGGTAAAATCAATCCTTCTTCTAATGCTTTCCACAACTGGGCAGCAGTTTCTATTTCTGAATGTTCCGAAATAATTGCCAAAATAGCTAAATCAAATTGATTGCCAATACAAGCCGCTAATTTTAATACATTTTGAGTCGATTGTGGCAATTTTTGTAATTGCAATGCCATAAAAGTTACAACATCATCTGTAAGCAGTTGCTGATTCACTTGAGCAAGGTCGCATTGCCAGCAGCCCGCATCAAAATCAAACTTAATGAAATTTTCTTGATGTAATGCTTTGAGAAGTTGAGTTGCAAAAAACGGATTTCCTTGGGTTTTTTGATAAATTAATTGTGAAAGAGTCCCTGCAAAAAATCTTGTACATTTAAGCGTATCAGCAACTAATTGAGTCACTGTGACTTGACTCAGGGGTGCTAAGCTAATTGTATTAATAGTCGATTTTGTTTTTTTAATCTCGCTCAAAGTCAACATCAATGGATGTGCTGGGTTAACTTCATTATCACGGTATGCACCAATTAATAAAAGATGACCTGTATCAGCCATTAAAACCTGGATTAATTTCAGTGATGCCGAATCTGCCCATTGCAAATCATCTAAAAACATCACTAAGGGATGTTCAGCACTGGTAAATACTTGCGTGAATTTTTGAATCAATAAATTAAATCTATTTTGTGCTGCTGTTCCTGCTAATTCTGGAGCCTGTGGTTGTTGACCGATAATTATTTCTACTTCGGGAATAACTTCAATAATGACTTGTCCGCTGTCACCAACCGCCTCTAAAATCTGAGTTTTCCATTCCTGAATTTCTGCGTCACTTTCGGTTAGCAATTGCTCCATTAAATCCCGGAATGCTTGGACAAATGCACTGAAGGGAATATTCCGTTGAAATTGGTCATATTTGCCTTTGATAAAATAACCGCGTTGGCGCACGATCGGTTTATGCACTTCGTTGACTACTGCTGTTTTACCAATCCCAGAAAAGCCAGCTACCAGCATCATTTCTGTTGCGCCCAGACTCACTCGCTCGAATGCTTGCAGCAATGTTGATACTTCAGCTTCTCGTCCGTAAAGTTTTTCGGGAATTAGGAAGCGATCGCACAGATCCCTCTGTGCAATTTCAAAACTCTGAATTTCCCCAGTTTTTTTAAGCGTATCTAAACATTTTTCTAGATCGGTTTTCAGTCCTAACGCACTCTGATAGCGGTCTTCCGCATTTTTGGCCATCAATTTGCTGACAATCTCTGAAAGTACAGATGGAATTTGTGGGTTAATGGCGTTTACTAATGGTGCTGCTTTGGCGATCTGGCAATGCACTAACTCCATCGGGTTATTTGATTGAAATGGCAACTCGTTTGTGAGTAATTCGTAGAAGGTAACTCCTAAAGAATAAAAGTCTGTCCTGTAGTCAATCCCTCGGTTCATTCTTCCGGTTTGTTCGGGAGAAATGTAAGCAAGTGTTCCTTCTAATACATGGGGATTCAGCAGGGTTTGGGTTTCCTTTGATAAGAGTGATGCAATACTAAAGTCAATTAGTTTAACTTGTTTGGTTTCGGGATTAATTAAAATATTGGCTGGTTTAATGTCTTTGTGAATTATCCGGTGGTGTCCGAGTATATATAAAATGTTGCTGATGTCGATCGCCACTTGCAAAACATCGCTTAAATCTGGTGGAGTTTCCCCTTGTTCCACCCATTGTTTTAGAGAGATTCCACCGAAGTCTTCCATTACCAGCGCATAGCTGTTTTGGTAAGCTTCCAAGCTGTAGGTTTGGATAATTCCGGGCAAATTGAGGTTTTTGGCAATAGTATATTGATTGCGAAATTGCACGAGTTCGCTGAAGCTTGGATACTCATTTTTGAGCAGTTTTATAACCACAGGTAATTGGTCATGGATACGGATGGCTTGATAAACTAAGGTGCGATTTCCGTCATAAATTGTTTGGATAATTTGATAGTTTAAAATTTGACTGGTTATGTTTGTGTTGTGATTTTTGTGGGAGTTGTTCATGGCTATTGTTGACGTAAAGTTAGTGCGTGGTTTCTTGATGAGTCTGAATATCGGGAAAAAATTAACTGTTTAGCTCTACTTAAATTGGCAAGCTGATGATGAATTCTGTTCCCGCTCCCGGTGTTGAATTGACGTGAATTGAACCGCCGTGTTTGTCTACCACGATTTGACGCGCGATCGCCAATCCCAATCCAGTGCCTTTTCCTACGGCTTTTGTTGTGAACAAATGGTCAAAAATCCGCTGTTTGACTTCTTCTCT
This sequence comes from Tychonema sp. LEGE 07196, assembly GCF_963890365.1. NCBI lineage: Bacteria > Bacillati > Cyanobacteriota > Cyanophyceae > Oscillatoriales > Microcoleaceae > Tychonema > Tychonema sp. LEGE 07196. The sequence continues at coordinate 84,122 of NZ_CAWPRX010000017.1, forward strand.
CATCCCCACACCGTTATCAGTAATAGTAATTTTAACAAAATTATTTTTGATGGAGGTTGTAATGGCAATGCAGTTAGGATTCGCCTGAATTTCGGCAAAACTCCGACCTGTATTTGATTCGTCCAACGCATCGATCGCATTAGCCATAATATTCATAAACACCTGATTTAATTGTCCGGGGAAGCATTCGATCGCCGGAATATTCCCGTAGTTAGTGACAACTTCAATCGCAGGACGAGTATCATTTGCCTTGAGGCGATGGCGTAAAATCAAGATCGTGCTATCAATCCCTTCGTGGAGCTTGAACTTTTGTTTGTGGTCGCTATCGGCACGGGAGAAAGTGCGGAGACTCTTGCTGATCGATGTGATGCGATCGCCTCCATCTTTCATGGCTCTGATTAATTTGGGTAAATCAGAGCGTAAATATTCTAGGTCAATTGTCTCTAATTCCTCTTCAATTTCAGTCCCTGGTTGAGGGAATTTATCGTTGTAGAGGTCAATCAGCCCAAATAGGTCATTGATGGAATCTTGGACAGCACCAACGTTGCCAATAATGCAGCCGATGGGATTGTTGATTTCGTGGGCAACTCCGGCGATTAAGTTACCTAGGGCAGACATTTTTTCACTTTGGATAATTTGGAGTTGGGCTTGCTGCAACTCATTTAAGGCATTTTCTAAGGCAAGGGATTTCTGCTCTAAGGCAATTTCTGCAGTTTTGCGATCGGTAATATCATCTGCCAGCGAAGCAACTCCTATTAACTCGCCATCGGCATTCATAAGTGGATTGTTATACCAAACACAAATAATCGTTTTGCCATCCTTTGTCAAATTTTCATTGATACTGTAATTCCCACCCTGCTGCGATATAATATTGACGCTCACTCCTTCTAGTTGTGCTTTAATCGCTTCAGGAACGATAAATGTGAAGTGATGTCCCAAAGCCTCCTGCTTGGTATAGCCAAAGATTCTTTCTGCTGCTGGGTTCCAGTCAGTAGCGAGAAAATTGATATCCCACTCTATGACGGCTACTGGAGTTTGCTCAACTAATAGCTGGAGTCGTTGCTGGGATGCTTGCAACCGAGATTGTGATGCACTCAACCGATCGAGCGATCGCTCTAATTGTTGAGCATAGGCCTGAGATTGTTGGTACAAGCGGGCATTTTCGAGTGAAATCGCCGCTTGGGCGCACAACAGTTGGATGACTTGAGTGCGATAGCCCGTAAATGCCGCAATTGTCAAGTTATTTTCTAAATACAGCAACCCGATTAATTTACCCTGATGTAAAATCGGCGCACACAGCACGCTTTTGGGCTTTGTTTTCATCAAATATGGGTCTGCCATAAAATCGCTTCGTGCTGCTGCATTATCCAAAACAACAGTTTTTAAAGTGTGCTTAACATAGTTGACCACAGCAGCAGGAACCGCCTCATTCAATGACAGCGGTACAGAGATTGAGACCGTATTTTCCTTGAGAATGGCTACAGTTTCGACCGCGAGATCTCCATTTTTAACAAATAGCAATACAGCTTTTTTTGCCCCGGTATTTTGTATAACCACCGACATCAATGCAGCCAGCAATTTGTCTAATTCTATTTCACTTGAGAGGGCTTGTGAGGCTTTGAAAACAGCAAGGAAATCGAAGGCTTCGGAAATATTGTTTCCAGCGTCAGTTGTTTGAAATGTTTGATGTATAATTGAAGATTTATCGATTGTTTGAAAGCAAATTTCGCTGAAAGCCGAACGATTTTGTTTTGCCTGCAATATGGGTGTCAGAAGTTTGGAATACCACTTTTCTAAGTCATCAATTTTGGCTTTTGCACCCCAACGAGCGTAACAGTAGTAGGCTTCTTGCATATAGACACTCGCGATTTTCTCTTTGCCCCAATCGAGGTAGAATTTAGCGGCGAGTTCGTTGGCTAAGGCTTCTTCTTGGATGTATTCGTTAGCTTTGGCTCTCGAAATTGCCTTGTCGTAAAACTCTATCGCTACGGCTTTTTGTCCTAAAAATCGACATTTTTCCGCCTCCACCAAATCAAACTTATGTTGATAATTCATAGGAGCATGGTGGGCCCATAACTCTAACTGCGTTTGGTTTTGTTCTACCCGCTGTAATGCTTCTGCTGTCTCATCTGACGGTTGACTCAACAATGCTATAGCAATTAGAGAATCATAGAGATAAAATGCAGCTTCACCGACGGTTCCCGCAACAGCCATTAAATAGCGTCTGGCACAGAGTGCATGGTTGTTAGCTTGCTCAACTTCCCCAAACAAAAAGCAAAGATTCAGCTTGTACAAATAGAAGTTATACAACCCAAATAAATCGTTTCCAGACAGCAGCAGCGGCAGCAAATCTGTCTCTTGAAGGGCTTTCCCAGACAACATAGTAGGGTGTTCCGCAAAACCCAGCAAATTTAAAATAGATTGCCAATATATCCGGCAGTAATTGGCTGTGATCGATTGGTTCAATTGCACTAACTGATTGCAGTAGTTGCGAGTATCCTGCTCTAAGGTAGCAAGGGGCTGACCGCACCAAAAAGAATTGTAACAAATAATGTTAGCATTATGTCCGACAAACTCCAGGTTTCCGACTTCTAAGGCAGTCCTGTAACCATCGCTCAAGAGTGGTAAGCTATCTTTGATGTGATATTTACGGCTCGCGATCGACATTCCTAGCACCAAGGACACTTCAGGTTTAGTAGCTTTAGCATCCAGTTTTGAGACTACCTGGAGTGCTAACTCACCAAACTGTGTTGCTGTATTTACATCTTGCAACAGATTACACAAAATGATGCCGTAGCAAGCATAGCTAAGACCTGAAACAGGTGTGTTTCCGTACCGGATGGATAGTTTGACTGACAGCGAAATCACTAAGGGAAATAAGGGAGATCCGCAGGCATAAGTTACTGACATGATGCTGCTGGCAATCTGGATAATTGCGAGCTTTTTCGCATCTTTCATCACAGGTAAATTGACAAAATCTTCAATTTTTCGGTCTCCAATGAGTTCCCCAATCTCTTGGATTTCCTGTTGAATATCTGTCGGCGCGGGTATTTCTGGAAAAGTTACGCCAAGCTGTTGCAGGACTTGTTGGGCGATCGCAATGGCTTCGCTAAATTTAACCTGGGATATCTTAGATTGAATTCTAATTCGGCAAACATTGATTGTTTCTAGTAAGGATCGTGCCTGTTGGGTGACAATATCGCTCAACTGTTCCATTTCTTCAAACTCACCGCACAAAGCAGCGACTTCCGCTGCTAATTCATGCAGGGCGAGGGTAATTTCATACTGATTTTGCCAACCATTTTCACTCAATATTGATAATCCCGCTGCGGCATATTCGCGAGCCGCTTGATAGGCGGTGGCTGCTCTGGCTTTGCGACAGGCAGTAAGATTTAGCTGTGCTAATTCATCTCGTTCTGTTTGTTGGGAAATCAGAGATATTCCGTAGTTTAATTGATTGACGAGTTCAAAAATGTCTTCTTCTCTAGATTCAGGGGAAATTTGTTGTAAAAGCAGTTGTCCGATTTGGTAGTGGGTAATCTGTTTTTGGTCTTCAGGAATCAGAGAATAAGCGGCTTGTTGGACGCGATCGTGTAAAAATTTGTAATTCAGTGTTTGATGTGGCGCGGTTGGCTCTAAATCGCTTTCTCCCAAATAGAATTTGTAAATTTCACTTTGGGGCAAAATAAGTCCTTCCTGCAAAGCTTTCCACAGTGTAGCGGCCGCTTCTACTTCGGTTTTTTCAGAAACAATCGCCAAGGTGATCAAATCAAACTGATTCCCCACACAAGCCGCCAACTTCAAAATATCCTGAGTCGCCGGCGGCAACTTTTGCAACTGCAACGCCATAAACTCCACCACATCCTCCGTCAATGCCGCTTCCCGAACCCGAACAATATCGCACTGCCAGTGTCCGGCTTTCCAGTTAAACTCAATCAACGCATCCTGATGCAGTGCTTTGAGAAACTGCGTCGCAAAAAATGGATTTCCCTGGGTTTTTTGTGCCACTAAATCAGTCAACGGTACTGCCAAATTTGGAGGGCAATTGAGGGTATCAGCTACCAAATAATTTAGACTTTCTGAACTCAAGGGTTCCAGAGTAATAGTATTAACCGTTGCCCCGGCTTTGACTGCTGCATCCAGTGTCAGCATCAACGGATGTGCAGGGGAAACTTCATTATCTCGGTAAGCACCAATTACTAATAAATACCCCGTTTCCGACTCGGAAATCAACAGTTGCATTAACTGTAGGGATGCGGAATCTGCCCACTGCAAGTCATCCAAAAACATCACCAGCGGATGCTCTGGTTTTGCGAACACTTGAATAAATTTTTGAAATAATAAATTAAACCGATTCTGTGCCGCAGTTCCTGATAGTTCTACTGCGGGTGGTTGCGGCCCAATAATTTTTTGTAGTTCGGGTATTACTTCAATAATAACTTGCCCGTTTTCGCCTATTGCTTGCAGTATTTTAGCTTGCCATTTTTCTAAATTATAGTCACTTTCGCTGAGCAATTGTCCCATCAAGTCGCGAAAGGCTTGCACAAAAGCTGAGAAGGGAATATTGCGGTTGAATTGGTCGAATTTGCCTTTGATGAAATAGCCGCGCTGCCGCACAATTGGTTTGTGAATTTCATTGACAATTGCAGTTTTCCCAATTCCCGAAAAACCAGCTACTAACATCATTTCGACCCCCCTATTTCCCTCCTTGCTAAGGGGCGATGAAAAGGGGGCCGCAACGCGCTCAAATGCCGAGAGCAGGGTTTCTACTTCGGTTTGGCGGCCGTATAATTTCTCTGGTATGCTAAACCGATCGCACGCATCCCTCTGACCTATTTCAAAACCCTCTATTGTACCGCTTTGTTTTAATTGGCGCAAACAATTTTGTAAATCAAATTTCAGCCCCAAAGCACTCTGATAGCGGTGTTCGGCATTCTTCGCCATCAATTTGCTGACAATGGACGAGAGTACCGGCGGGATTTGCGGGTTGATTTCGTGCAGTGACGGCGGTTGCTTGGCAATATGAGAGTGTACCAATTCCATCGCATCCTCGGATTGAAATGGCAATTGTCCCGCCAGCAATTCGTAAAAAGTCACGCCCAAAGAGTAAAAATCTGTGCGGTAGTCAATGCCGCGATTCATCCTGCCGGTTTGTTCGGGAGACAAATAGGCGAGGGTGCCTTCGATTTGGTTAAAATTCTGTAGGGTTTGAGTTTCTCTTGGCAGCAAAGATGCGATGCTAAAGTCAATCAGTTTGACTTGTTTTGTTTCGGGGTTAATTAAAATATTGGCGGGTTTAATGTCTTTGTGAATTATCCGGTGGCGGTAGAGTATATCTAATGTATTGCTGATGTCGATCGCCATTTGCAAAAAATCGCTTAAATCGGGTGAAGTTTCCCCTTGTTCCATCCATTCTTTTAGAGAGATTCCACCGAAGTCTTCCATTACCAGCGCATAGCTGTTTTGGTAAGCTTCCAAGCTGTAGGTTTGGATAATTCCGGGCAAATTAAGATTTTTGGCAATAGTATATTGATTGCGAAATTGTACGATTTCGCTAAAGCTTGGATACTCGCTATGCAACACTTTGATGGCGACGGGCCGTTTGTCGCACAAGCGAGTTCCGCGATAAACTAGGGTGCGAGTGCCCGCATAAATGCGATCGAGAATTTGATAACCTGTCAGTGTAAAATGTGTAGCATCCATAGTTTTTATTATAATTTACCTTTTTTTTAGGTTGTTTCTAGCTTAACATCAGTCAAGAGAGTTGTTACTTCAGTGATTGTTAAGTATAGTTTATCTGACAGAGATAGCTCAATAGTTGTGATTGAGATCACAGGAGTAAAATATTTTTTAAACTATCGAAATTTGATTTTAATTAAAAACTAAATAGCCTCATCCATATTGGAATAGCGAACAATAACGTGACGCAGCCGATGCCGATCGCACTTACGGCAAATTTGCGATCGAGATTGAAAACTTCTGCCAGCAAAGTAGTATCACAAGCCGGAGACATTACCATTTGCAGCACTAGCGAAAGTCGCGGCGCGCCCCCGATCCCAACAAACGTTAATCCCCTGCCAATTACCAAAGAAATCAACAGAATTTTAATCGCCAGACAAGCCAGAACTTGTTTGATATTGTGCCAAGAATTCAACTTGCTCAACTGCATTTCAATCGCAATCAAAGATCGACTAATTACAGCCCGAGCACCTGTTGTTAACAATGCTTTGAGCAGCACGGGCGGAACCACCCACTGATTGTGCGATCGTTTTTTAACATACAATTTGAATACCGCAACAGCTTATGGGGATTGCCTTACAAAAACTAAGTATTAATGCTTATTTTAGCTAATCGTATAATTTTTGGCAAGGGCCTTGACAGTGACAAAAGCGCGTGTCAGGATAGTGTTGAAGAATCAATCAACACAGGTGAGAACGATGGCACGGCAAGCAAAACAATCATCTCAAGTCAAAAGTTCCAGCAGCCAAGCAGCCTCCAATACTCGCACCAAATTTACCCTCTACAATTTTGCCGGAAACGAAAAAGCATTTTATTTGGTCGATCGCACAAATCTCGAAAGAACACCAGGCGATATCCCAGAAAAATCCGTCGCCCACAGCATCATCATTATCGATCGATCCGGCTCAATGTATTATGACTTAAAGCCGCTGAAAGAAACCCTAATCAAGCTTTTGACCTTAGACGAATACAACAATTACCAGCTAATAATCAGCTTAATTTCCTATGCTGACAATGGGGACGTGATTTGTCACTTCCAGCGAATTCCGATTCAAGAAGTGATGAAGTTTGACTCTCAATATATCAAAGCCATTCAAAAAATACACACCGCTGGCTGTACCTGCATATCGCAGTCGATGGAACTCGCTAAATCTCTGGTGAAAGCGCCAGAAGTGACAGCAATTAATTTGCACACAGACGGTTATGCAAATGACCCCAGTGCTAATTCTGAATCGGCAAAGCTAGCAGAAATTTGTGAAGAACTCAAAGACATGGATGTCTTTGCAAATACCATATCCTATGGCTGTGCTGACTTCAAACTGCTCTCCAAAATTGCCAACACCTTATCGGGAAATTGCATCCGCGCTGGCGAAGTGAAAATGGTTTATGATGCTCTTTACGACAGCACGAAACTGTTAGGCGGTTCCGTTGCGCCACCGCTGGAAGAACCGTTAATTAACGAATACGATTATCAAGTTTTTGTTTCTAAAAGCGGCAAGAAAATCAGCGGTTCGTCGAGTACGCTGAAAATTTGCGGGCTGAAAGCAGACGATATGGGAATGTTTTACAAATATCAAAAAGTCGCCAAAGAAGAGTATGACAAAGTAGATGTTCCCGTTGCTCAAACTGATGATTCGGTGTTTGCTTTTGCGAAAGCTAACCTCGCTGACGGCAATTTAAATACGGCGAAGTACGCGCTGGCGAGCACCTTCGACGCGACTTTGACGGAAAAACACGCAAAAGCTTTGACAAACGCCCAAATAGCGGAGTTTACGGAAGATTTGGAACAGGCTGTTTTTGCGCCTGATGTGTTGCAAAATCATCAAATTGGCGATCGGGTAAAAGTCAGCGACAAAATTTCCCTGCTGGAGTTAGTCAAAATATTAGAGGAAAACAGCAACAGCATCATCATCAACTTGAAACACTTGCAAGAAAACTATCAGCGCAAAGGTTTAAAGCGAGTTGAAGGAAAGCGCGACGAAAACGGTAACATTGTCAAGCCTTGGCTGAAAACTGAATTCTTAGATGGCGGCGAATACGTGCGGATGGGTTCATTTGCGATCAATCAAAATACCGCTACCATCAATATGCTGATTGCCCGAAAAGTTAAGCTGGTAAAAGTTGAGGATGGAAGTGCGATCGCAGAAGTTGCAGGAATTCTGGTGACAGACCTCAATACTTTCAACAATTATACCATTGTCAGCGACGGCGAAGTTAATATTAAGTCGCTGCGAACCAAAATCAGCAGTCAACCAGTGTTTGACTTGCTTAACAAATGCGGTGTACTGGAAAAAGACGGCTCACCTGTGGCAGAATTTGACTTCCATGCAGAGTATGATATTAAATTAGCAAGTTTGCCGTTAGTTCCTTTTGACGGGCGTTACAGCAGCCTTGACGGAGTGTTTGAAGAACTCGCAAACATTAAAATTATCTCCAGCATTCTTTCGGCTCATTTGAAGGAAGAATCCGAGGCTTATACGGCCCAACAATTGGAAGAATTGAAACAGCATTATCTGTCGAAAAGCCTTTACATCAACTTTCCGACGACTACGGAATATACGGAATTGAAAAGTGCGATCGCCAACGGTGAAGTAGATTCGCGAGTCAGCTACAAAATCGACATCGGCAGCAAAAACATCCTCAACTTCGGCAAATTCCACTCAGCCAACAAATTTCTCGATCGCCTTTACGAAGTTTACCACAAAAACACCGGCGAAAAACTAGCAAAACCAACATTTGAAATCACCTTAGACGAGCCTGTCGTCTTCGCCCACAAAACGCTGTCATCCCGAACAAAAATCACCAAAGTTGACGACTTGATGAAACTGATTTTCGATGAGTTTCTGGGGTTGGAGGATAACGGAATTGTTAGCGCTACCTTAGCAAAAGTCGGTGCCGATAGTCTGCTGCGGCTTTTGCAAGCAAAATGGCAGGGAGAAGATGTCAAGCGAAACGAGTTTGTAGCAGCTTTAACCCGTGCAAACGAGCAACTAGAAGCTTATGCTAACAAAGTGTATGGCGAAAAAGTTTCCCCGTTGGTTTTCTACATCGGTTCGACTGGACTTATCCCCGATGAAATGGAGGCAAAAGCGGCGACGGCGGATGAACTCAGCTCTAAGTATGGCAACTTACAATTTTCTAAAGATGAGCAAGAGGGGATGTTTTTTGAAGTCGGCGACTGCATTATTAGCGTCTACGCTAAAAATGAGTATTTCACGGTAAGGAAGTAGGATTTAGGGTGGGCATTATTTGCCCACCTTGCTCAAATATGGCGGATTGAAATGAACTGCAAAGGCGTAGTCGATGCTAACCAATAAGGTAAAAAAATATGGATACACCACCACTGCCACAACCCCAACTCGATCGCACACCGATCGATTTCGATCAATACGCAGCCTACACACCAGAAAAACTAGAACTGTGGGATGGTTTCTATAACTATGGAGGGCAAGACTTGACAGGTTTTTATCTTGCAGTATTGGCAAATATGGGGTTACGGAACGCTGTGCGCCATGTACCGCTTTCACTATGGCTTGAGGCAATTCAAGAGTTAGCTTTGCAAAATCCTAAACTCAATTTTGATACTGAGATTGGGGAAGCTATGCTGAACCGCTTGAATCGAGGATTGGAAGATTTGCAAGCAGTTGCGGAGTATTTGGAAGAACAAGGTTAATTGCGATCGGTACAAACAGCAAAAACGAAACGCTATTCGTTTATTGTATCAGGTGCGTCGCTGTAAAATTATCGATCTTTCTTTGGATATTTTTCATGGCGACGCACCCTACGACTTAAAACGGGATTTCCTCATCTTCATCTTCCACAGTCTTCGCCGTCATCCGCCAACTGGTAATATAATCAATTTTCACATCAATTTTGTTAATCGCATCCCCTAACTGCCTTTGAATGTATTGAGTCAGCGTCACCATAAAATCCAACTCAACTCCCGCAGATAGCGCAAGTTTTGCCAACCTAGCAAAATCTACCTTCAAAATCGAAGAACTAGATAACTTAAAATGAGGAGTATTGCCCTTATTTTGCACCAACATTGCTTTTTTAATCCGCTCTTTCAGATGCTCAACTTCTGAATCCAGCAGCTTCCATTCAGGCAAAATTTCTTTGTACCTTTCCCCCAATGCTGTGAAATCCTCAGTCTCCGGTTGCGGCACAACTTTCTTAGTAGTTGATTTTCGACCCTGCTTGATTGTAGAATTCAACCGCCAACTAGCAATATCTTCAACTGCCAAAGATGGATCGGCGATGACTTCCCCTAACTGTTTTTGAATTTCTTTTGTCAGCGTCACCGGAAAATTCAACTCAATTCCCTCAGCTTGCGTTAGTTTCGCCAGCGTCATAAAATCAACTTTCATCGCTATCGAACTGGAAAGCTGAAAATAAGAACTATCTTTGAGATTTTGCGCCAGCATCCCCGCTTTAAATCGTTCCTTGACTTCAGCAATTTCTGCATCTAGGGGCTTCCACTGAGATTCTATTTCCTGATATTTTTCCCCCAAGGCGGTCAAGTTTTCTGTGGCGGGATCGGGGTAAGATTGGGCAAGGATTTCTCGCAGGCGCTGATGCACTTTCGCTAAATAAACCGCGTCCATTTTGGCATATTCTAGCTGCTTCTGCGTCAGGGGACGCTTTGCCCAATCGCCGCTTTGTTCTGTTTTATCTACATAAGCAATGCCGCAAAGTGTTTCGATTAATGTTTTGAGTTGTCGGTTGGGTAATGGCAGAATGTAAGCTGGAATCTTTCTCGCCATTTGCAACGTGCAAGTGACATTTTGAGCGTCGTCATTGCCCAGAAATCTGATGTCATAGCTGGCGTTGTGCAATACTTTTTCAATATTTGGATTTACCATGATTTGGCTGATGAAATTTTTTGCCAATTCAGGTTTGTCTAATACATCTAGTAAAAACGTGGCATCTCCTGTCGCATCGGTGGAGTCTGCTAACACTTGAATCAGAGATAATCTGGGGTTGGATTTATAGTCTGCTATTTCTGTGTCAACCCACAGAATTTTAGCTTGGGAAAATTGAGAAATGACTGCTTTGATGTCGTTTGCTGCTGTTAAATAAGGCATTTTTACAGACTTTTACTATTAAATTTAGACTTATATTATGCTATAGCAATTATCGTGTCAATTGTCAATGATTGAAGTGCCGGACACAGGTAAACCTCAGAAACCCGGTTTCTTTCTCGATTTCTCGTTACTAAATACAAAACTCGCAGAAACCGGGTTTCTCGCCTCCAGTTAAACTAGAGACGCATATACCTCAGAAACCCGGTTTCTTCTTAGATTTCTCGTTACTCAACACAAAACTCGTAGAAACCGGGTTTCTCGCCTCCAGTTAAACTAGAGACGCATATACCTCAGAAACCCGGTTTCTTCTTAGATTTCTCGTTACTCAACACAAAACTCGTAGAAACCGGGTTTCTCGCCTCCAGTTTAAAAAAAGAATGCGATCGCACTATTGAGGATTCCCGCGAACTTCCTCTAAGAACCAGTTGCCTACTTCTGTATTGTCCGTCTGGCGACTGCGGCGCAAACCTTCCTCTAATAAAGTAACTTTTAGCCCCGGCAAAACTTGAGATTCCGTCAGACGTTCGCTACCACGGTTAGCAATTATTTTGAAAGCAATAACTTGCGCTTTTTGTACGTCTACTACCCAATACTCAGACACTCCTAATTCTTCATAAATCATTCTTTTTGTTCCCAAATCGTCAACAAGAGAACTGTCGGCAATTTCAATTGCTAAATCTGGGGAAACTGCGCTATCTAAATTCACTACCGAACTGCCGCGAGGTGCCATTTGTACCCGGTCTCCGATGTAGTAAGAAGCATCAGGTTGAGCGCCTCTGACACCTGTTTTGGCGTAGCTACAGTTGACCAGCAGTCTCATTTTTATACCTTTAGCAATGCCAAATAAATTGATTAAGATGACGATAATTCCGTTGTCATCAGCATGATCTGCCCCGACTGCTGCCATTTCAATCCTCAACTGTCCGTTGTAGTAGTAGCATTTTGCTCGATCGTACTCCGGCTGTTTAATAATTTCTATATATTCATCCCAAGTCGCTGTAACCCAGGTATCAGTTAGTAGTTTGGTTTGGAGTTGACTCATCATTACCTCACCGGAAAAAATATTTGACTTTTGAGGGAAAACTTCTGAGTAGGGGCGATCGCACTTTTAGCATTCAACAGCAGTAAGGTGCACCGCAGCGCACCCTACAAACTATTAACCTATGACTCCTCTGTCGCTTCCTCAGATGCCGATTCTTCGATCGACTCTTCGCCCGAAGCCGGCACCAAAGCCACAGCTACAATCGAATCATCCTCATCCAACCGCTGCACCCGCACGCCCGTTGCAGTGCGCGATTGCGTGGAAATTGCACTCACAGCCTGACGGATAATAATACCTCGGTTGGTAATAATCATCAACTCATCATTGTCGTTGACAATTCGCAGCGCAGCCACGTAATCCTTAGCCTTTTTCGACTTGAATTTAGTAGCAGTCAATCCCTTGCCAGCGCGTCTTTGCAGGCGGAATTGAGAAACTGGAACCCGCTTGCCGTAGCCGTTGCTAGTGATTACCAACACCGAGGGAACTTCGCTGCTAACTGCGGTAATTTCTTCGGCATCTTCGCCTTCAATTTCCTCAGCTTGCAGTTCTAATTCTTCCTCTTCAAATTCCACATCTTCAGCTTCTAATTCAGCAATTTCTGCTCCTTCAAATTCCAATTCTCCCGATTCTAGCAGAGCAGCTTCTGCTCCTTCAAATTCCGATTCTCCCGTTACCAATTCAGCAATTTCGGCAATAATTGAACTCGGTAAAATGTCCATGCTGATCAGCTCGTCGCCCGATCGCAATTTCATTGATTTTACACCCCGAGTCGCGCGGCCTACCGGGCGCAACTGCTCGTGATTGGTGCGGAAATGAATCGCCATACCTTGGCGCGTGCCGATGATAATGCTGTCACCAACTTTTGCTCTCCGCACCCAGCGCAGTTGGTCGCCTTCTTCCAGAGAAATCGCGATCAAACCGTTAGTACGGATGTTGCCAAAAGCAGAAAGTGCGGTTTTCTTGATATAGCCGCCGCGAGTTAGCATCACCAAATATTCTTCGCTAGTAAATTCTGTCACTGACACCATAGAAGTGATTTTTTCTTCTATAGGAATCGGCAGCAGTTGCACCACGGGAGTGCCGCGAGCAGTCCGGGAACAGACGGGGATTTGATAAGCTTTGACAGAGTAAACTACGCCCCTGTCGCTGAAGAACAAAACGCTGTCGTGATCGCAACAAGAAAGGAAATGTTCTACTCCGTCATCTTCCTTCATTTTCGCGCCTGCTTTGCCGCGAGTAGCGCGACTTTGGGCCTCGAAAGTGCTGATCGGCATCCGCTTGATGTAGCCTTGTTCTGTGATCAGAATAATTGCTTGTTCGTTGGCAATTAAATCTCTTTCATCGATTTCTCCTTCGGCGTGTTCGATGACGCTGCGTCTAGGAGTGGCGATTTTGGTTTGGATTTCGACTGCTTCAACTTCGGCGATTTCTAAGATGCGTTCCCGGCGCGCTAAGATATCTTCCAAATCTGCAATTTTAGCTCGCAGTTCTTCGTGTTCTTGCTGAATTTTTTGCGCTTCCAAGGCTGTCAAGCGCCGGAGCTGCATTTGCAGAATTGCGTCGGATTGCTGTTCGGAAAGACCGTAATTATCGATCAATTCCTGTTTGGCTGCTGCGGAGTCGGCAGCGGCGCGAATTAGGTGAATAATTGCGTCTAAGTTGTCTAGGGCAATTAATAAACCTTGCAGGAGATGGTCGCGTTCTTCTGCTTTGCGGAGTTCGTATTGAGTCCGACGAGTAATTGTTTCAATGCGGAAGTCTAGGAAGACATTGAGGAATTGTGAGAGCGTCAGTAGTTGGGGTTCCCCATTTACTAGCGCTAACATATTGGCTCCAAAGTTTGATTGGAGCGGTGTTTGTTTGTAGAGGTTGTTGAGGACGACGCGGGGATAGGCATCGCGTTTGAGTTCGATCACGATCCGCATTCCGTCTCTGTCGCTTTCGTCGCGAATGTCGGAAATTCCATCTAATCTTTTGTCGTTTACCAGTTCGGCAATTTTCTCGATTAGCGCTGCCTTATTTGTTTGGTAAGGCAATTCGGTGATAATAATTGCTTCTTTGTCTGGGCGGCCGACGTGTTCGATGGTTTCAATGTTGGCAACTCCGCGCATGGTAATCGAACCGCGCCCGGTGGTGTAAGCATCGCGAATGCCGCCTCTGCCGAGAATTTGCCCTCCGGTGGGAAAGTCCGGGCCGGGAATGTACTGCATCAATTCCAGGTCGGTAATTCCTGGATTGTGGATTAGCGCTATTAAACCGTCAATTATTTCGCCCAAGTTGTGTGGCGGAATGTTGGTGGCCATCCCGACGGCAATTCCAGAGGAACCGTTGAGCAAAATTTGGGGGATGCGTGCGGGGAGCACGAGGGGTTCTTGTTGGGAACCGTCGAAGTTGTCGCCGAAATCTACTGTTTCCGAGTCGATGTCGCGCAGCATGGAGTCGCTAGTCAGGGCTGTGAGGCGACATTCGGTGTACCGCATGGCAGCGGGCGGGTCGTTGTCAACGGAGCCGAAGTTGCCGTGGCCGTTGATCAGGCGTTCCCGCATGGAAAAATCCTGAGCCATCCGCACTAGGGCGTCGTAAACCGCTGTATCTCCGTGGGGGTGATACTTACCGAGCACCTCCCCGACGACGCGGGCGCATTTGCGGAATGGTCGATCGGGAGTCAAGCCCAATTCGTTCATGGCGTAGAGAATGCGTCGGTGAACGGGCTTGAGACCGTCCCTCGCATCTGGTAGCGCCCGACCGACTATTACGCTCATGGCGTATTCCAAGTACGATCGGGACATCTCACCACCCAGATCCGTCGGGATTATCCGCGACTCAGAGATACTCATAGGTTGAAAAACTCCGTTAAAACTTTAAATTTGACCGCTATAAATCTCAAAAATGCGATAAAATCGATTTGGATTCAGTAGAGCTGCCAAATATTGCAAATTACTCCTAAAATTATATCACAATTTGCCTTTGAGTTTAGGGGCAAGTTGCCAGAAAAATTAAGGGACGAAACAAGGGAAATTCGTAAGTTGGTAGTTGGTGATTTAGTCATCAATTTTCCTGAGCTAGAAAGGGTTTTTTAGGCGAGCGGCTTTCATGCTTTGGTGAGTTTTTTTGAGTGCTATCTAAAAAATGAAAAAAAAGCATCGATCGCGTCAGCTTTAATGGGTGCTATCGAGAGTTTGCAGAGGGTTAGATCTAGAAGCGAGTTCTCAATAGCGCGCATTAAGAAAAAATCCTTTGACCAAGCCGCAAATACTCCCAATTAAAATGGTTGCTTGGACGCAATTAAAGTTTAAAAAAGCTTTGTATCCAATTCAAGCAAACTAAAAACCTAAAATCTAAAATCTAAAATCTAAAATCTAAAATCTGCCGATGCTACCCGTCATCTACTCCCCTGATTTTTTGCTGCACAAGACTGGAATGCTTCACCCAGAGCGACCAGAACGTTTAACGGCGATCGTCAATGCTCTGAAAGCTGCCCCTTGGGCCGATCGCCTTGACTGGCAACTGCCGGAGCCAGTGGCGCAGCGCCAAACAGAATTGTTCTCGGCGCTCAAAAAAGTTCACGCGCCAAGATACATCAAAGAAGTCGAACATTTGTCTCTTCAAGGAGGCGGCTACCTCGACGGCGATACGCCGATTTCTGCTGAAAGTTACGATGTAGCGCTGCTGGCGGCGAGTGCTTGGCTCGATGGGGTCGATCGAGTATTGGCAGGAAACGCACCAGCTTTCGTGCTGGCCAGGCCGCCGGGACACCATGCCGAAAACAATCGCGCGATGGGTTTTTGTTTGTTTTCCAATGCTGCAATCGCAGCGAAGTACGCCTTGGAACAGCCGGGAGTCAACCGCGTCGCCATCCTCGACTGGGACGTGCACCACGGTAACGGCACTCAATCCGTGGTGGAAAACTGCCGGAAAATTGCCTACTGTTCCCTGCACCAATCTCCCTGCTATCCGGGAACTGGAGATGCCGACGAGCGCGGCAGCTACGACAACGTGCTGAACATTCCGCTGTATCCCGGCAGCGGTATAGCTGAATATCGGAGCGCTTTTGAATCTCTTGTGGTGCCGTTTTTGTCAAATTTTCAACCAGATTTGTTGATTGTCAGCGCCGGTTACGATGCTATTGTCTCGGATCCGCTGGCGAGTATGAATCTGGCCCCGTCAGATTTCGGTACTTTTACCGGATATTGCTTGCAAATCACCAGCCGCCTCGTCTTTGGTTTGGAGGGGGGTTATGCGCTCAAAGAATTGGCCGAGTCGGTGGTGGCGACTATTGACCGATGCCTCAATTAAATGCAAAATTGACAGAGGCGAAAATGATGTTGAAAACGGATTAGTAAGGGATTGAGAGCAATGGCGATCGGCGGAGTTTTGTCGATCGCCCGATCGGCCCTCTTCCCTCTCCCCTCTTCCTTCTTCCTTCTTCCTTCTTCCTTCCTTCTTCCTTCTTCCTTCTTCCTTCTTCCTTCTTCCTTCTTCCTTCAACATCAGTGACTGGGATCACAAATTAAAAAGATCCGAGTCACAGGGTTTCAAAGTCTAGGTCACAGATTTGTAGCCTAAAAATCACACGGTGTCAATGTTTTCGATCGCCCAAATAGGCCCTTGTACAAAGCATAATAGATATATCAGGAGCCTGTGAAAATTTTATTTATCTCAATCAATTAAGAGGTTTATCATGTCAGTTACCCAAATGACACTCGAAGAATTATTTGGTCAAGTCATGTTTTCCAGCGTCGTGACTCGCCACGACCGGAGACAGCTCAGATCCGCACTCTTAGAAAGAACGCTGAATGAAGATGAGTATGCCATCATCAACCGACTGCTGTACAACGTGCGCCGCGGTTGGGTAAAAATTATCGACTAAAGACACCGCAGTCAACTCTCGTTTGGGAGTTAATACTACTTTCGATTTCGATTGGGGCATTGAAGATTAAAGAATTGGGAATGACCGATCGCTATCGGAGTTGATATCGGGGGCTTCATCATTATTTGGATTGTTTGGGTAAGTGGTTAAAAGTAGAACTTACCACCTGCGGAAGTTTTGGTTTTTTACTGGGATAGACAGTTTGATGTGTTTGAGAGCGGTGTTAATGATTCAAATCGCGATCGACATCAACCTAGAGGTAGAGATAATTATATAAGAACAGGCTTCGGGTGCATCTCTACTAATTGAATAATCTTGAATTTTGAGTAACTAACTAAGAAGTTATAGTTAACTCAATTTTTTTTGATAAAAACATCAATCAACGAGAAAAGAAATCAGAGCTGGTGCATAAATATTAAAGAAACCGGGTTTTGGACAGGGATTAAAGGTTGAGATGCGCGGGTTCGTTAAAAAAAACCAGTTTCTGCCTCGGCGCATCAATATTAAACAAATTGGGTTGTGGAGAGGGATTAAAGGTTGAGATGCGCGGGTTCGCCAAAAAAATCGGTTTCTATGGAGACTTGGGCTTTGAATTTCGAGATTCCGGCAAATCAAGCCCAGAAGTGTCAAAATATTAACAACCAGTTCATCCTTAAAATATATGGCTCCCGCCGTTTTAATTGAAAATCTTCAGAAACGCTACGGCACTGTAGAAGCCGTTAAAGATGTTTCCTTCAAGGTAGAACCGGGGGAAATATTTGGTTTGCTAGGGCCCAACGGTGCTGGTAAAACCACTACCCTGCGGGTACTTTGTACTTTAACATCGCCAGACAGCGGACGCATTGAAGTGTCTGGCATTTCTGCTGTCAGCCAGCCGAGAATTGCCAGACAAAGACTCGGCTATGTCGCCCAAGAAGTTGCTCTGGATAAGGTGCTGACTGGGCGGGAACTCCTGCAACTGCAAGCGGCGCTTTACCATTTGCCGCGCCACACGATTAAAGGGCGGATTGACGACATGGTGAAACTCCTCGGTTTGGAGGAGTGGGAAAATAAAAAGACGGGCACTTATTCCGGCGGTATCCGCAAGCGCTTGGATTTGGCTGCTGGGTTGCTTCACCAGCCGGATGTTTTGGTGTTAGACGAACCGACTGTGGGGCTCGATATTGAAAGTCGGGTTGTGGTGTGGGATTTCCTGCGCCGCTTGCGAGAGGAAGGTACTACGGTTTTGATTACGAGTCATTATCTCGAAGAAGTGGATGCTTTGGCCGATCGGGTGGCGATTATTGACAAGGGTACGGTGATTGCACAGGGCACGCCGGAGGAGTTGAAAAATCGGGTTGGGGGCGATCGGGTGACTCTGCGGATTCGGGAGTTTTCGCCACTGGAAGAAGCCCAAAAAGCCCAAGCTTTAATGGAATCTCTGCCTTTTGTACAGGAAGTAATTATCAACAGCGCCCAAGGAAATTCTCTCAATTTGGTAGTGAGTGCCCAAAGTGACGCGCTGGTGACAATTCAGCAAGCTTTGAAAGATGCGGGACTTCCTACTTTTGGGATTGCTCAATCTCGGCCGAGTTTGGATGATGTGTATTTGGCTGCGACTGGTAAAACTTTGTTGGATGCGGAGTTGGCTGCTGCTAGCAACCGCGATTTGAAGGCGGAACAAAAGGCAGCGATGCGATCGTAATTTGAGGGAAGAGAAAAGTTCGTCAGAAACAGGCAAGATGCCTGTTCCACAAAGAGTGAATTTTCTTGTGGAACAGGCATCTTGCCTGTTCATAAACGAGATAAATCGATATTTAAGCTGGATTTGATATCATACATCTAACACTTGCTCTGCTGTCAGCGCTAATTCTGGGAAAGTTCGAGATATAATGCGCTCAGTGCCTCGGTAAGCAGTCATTTGATAAACCCCATTTTCATCAAGTAGATAAACAAAAACAGTCGGTTCTTTCGGGTTTCCCAAATAGTTTCTGCTTCCCAAAGCTAAATAATCGACAATCCAATATTCAGGAATTCCCAGCCGCTGATATTCATCCAGCTTGTCGATATAATCATCTTCCCAATTTGTTGAGACAACTTCTACCACTAATTGTGGGGGTTCAGTTAGGGCTGAATAGGCGAATGGCTGCGATTTCCAGACGGTTTTGTCTACTACAGTAACATCAGGATGGCGGCCTTGTTCTTTACCATTCGGGGTTAAAGTTCTCAGCATAAATCTGCCAGATACCCTGTAATTGAGCGGGACGAGATCGACTTCTCTATCAAATTGTTTGATTAGAAAATCGGCAACATCCTCATGTAGTCTTATTGGTAATATTCTCACAATTTCTCCATTCACAAGTTCATAGCGGCCCTCTTCATCGGGAAGTTGCTTTACAAATTGCTCGAAACTGAGCATTTGCTTAGGTTGAATACGAGTTGCGGTCATGGTTTTCTCTCATTTAGCTAGATTAGGACTTACGATGCTGGCCCAGAAACCGGTTTTTTTTACAGAAAGATGCATTACACACCGTAAGTTCGGTAAAAAACCCGGTTTCTTTGGTCGGAGCGCGTCTAGGACTGTAGATATTTAGGACTATTCTGCAACCATTTTAACATACTGTTTTAACACAGGTGGAATCGTGAAAACGGTTTCAGCTTCACAGCTCAATTTTGCAATTATTCCCCGTCTGGCTAAAGATTGAATTGCTTTAAATAATTCGCCTTGTGAGCCTTGACATTTTGCCATCAATTGGGTAAGCAAAACAGGTTCACTTTCATTGCTGATTAGGGCGATCGCCTGTTTTTCTATTTCCGACAACCGCTGATAGTGCTGCTGCAATATCGGTGTCAATTCATCGCTTAAAAATACTGGTTGATAGCTTAAATATTGAGAAACTCTGCGGTTAAATAAGTTGTTAATAGTTTGAGCGACTAATTTTAACCAGAGGGGATTGCCTTGATAAAGCTCAATCAATTCTGGCCAGTGTTCTTCATCTAATAAACCTTTTTCTTTCAGAATTTCGGTAGCGGCTTCACCTAAACCAGTTAACTGTAATAAACGTACTGCTGAATTATCGTCGGTGAAGCTGAGGATGTCTGAGGGAGGTTCCCAACTATTGAGAATTAAGCAACTGTTGTGGGGAATTTCGCCGATGAGTTTAAATAGGGCTCCGTAGTTTTCATATCCGGGTTTATAACTTCCTGCAAGTTGCCCGCTGCTGAGAACTTGCTGCACGTCATCAAGGATGATGAGACAGCGATTTTCGCGCAAGGTTTCTATGAGGATTGACAATTGAGTGTCGGTGTTGGCGGGTATGCTAATTTCTGGTTGATTTGAGAGAAATTGAATGAGGGTTTTGAGGGTTGTTTCGAGGGGTGGGGAGGTGCGGAGACTGCGCCAGATGATGCGATCGAACTGAGTTTGAATTTGGGGGATGAGGTTACGGGCGATCGAGCTTTTGCCGGTGCCTGCCATGCCTGTGATGGTGAGGAGGCGGCAGTTTTGGCGGGCGATCGAGTTTTCGAGGGCGGTGAGGGGAGAGTTGGCGTAGTTGTAGAAGGTTTTGAGCTCCGGTGCATCTCTTAAATCGAGTCGCGGTTTTTGTTGGGTGTTGTCTTGATTCGAGGTTTGTGTAGGAGGTGAGTTTTGTTTGTGGTGTAAGGTGTCTGGACAGACGTTAATGTTGCCTTTGTTTTGTACAAAATTAAAATCCCCAAAATTTGAAACTTTAGAGATTCGATACCTCTCCATTGTGGATCGGAAATTTGATTTATGGACCTTTTCTCCCAATATATCAGAGAGAAGTTTCCATAATTCCCTGGCCACCTGTTTAATACGATCCTCACTACGGTTGCAAGCTTTAGCTATTTCTGGGTATTTATGACCTTGCCACACTTGCTCTAATATACATCTTTGCAGCGAATCAAGATGTTTTCCCCTCTTAGCCAATACCCGGTCGTCTGTCCATTGTAATACATCTTGAATGTCCATAGGGCTGCCTGGGAGTATGGTTGAATTTAGGATTTCCCCACTTTATAACACTTTTTCCAACTTAAACAACTAAATCACACTAAAATCTCACTGTAAACTTTTGTGAATTTCACTAAATCCCACGTTTTACCTCTAGCAACAACCTCAAGAATACTTAATAATGGTTAATAGCATCATCCTGCTGAACAGGGCATCGGACTTTCCCCAAATAAAAACTTCAGATTTGTTAAAAAATTAGGGATTAAAATAATGAGTTCTTACTTATTTAAAGCTACCCATATTACAAGAAGAGCTAAGTTATTCGTAGCTACTCTCTCAACAATCAGCTTGCTTGGCGGTTGTAGCTTGCTCGATTTTTCAGGAGTTGAGGTTAAGGTAACTGATATCCCTGTGGGCCAGTCTGAACTCAAGTCTGGGAAAATTATGACGCTTACGGAATCAAAATTAATTAAAGAACAAGGACAAAGGATTAAGCTAACTAAGAAAACGGAAGGTCAAACAGAAAACTCTACCAACTCTACCGCTATTGTGGTTGCAAAATTTGGTAATGAACTCAGATTAATAGATTTTTTTGTACCTGAATTTAATGAAAAACCTCAATTAAGCTTTGTATCAACTGCCCGTAGCCTAGTTTTTATGAATCCCTTATTTTTAGGCTTGCCTTTGAAAAAGCAGATTTCAATTTTTCAAGCAATCGAAAAAAACAAGCAGTTTAAAGATTTAGTCAATTTAGTTTCTAAATCTACGTCACTATTTGATGAAAATATATTCAAATTAGCTTCTGAGATTGCTCTTGATGTAGCTATAGATCAGCAAGTATTTTTACCTGAGACTTCCCAAAAATCCTCAAACCAACTTCAAGAACAATTAAAAGGCAATCAAGAATTAGTTAAGAATCAGACCTTGGGTGGTCAAATATTCCCATCTGGGGAGTGGGTTATTTCCTCTGCTAACGCTCAAGCTACCTCAAACAATCTTGAATATGAAATTACTAGCAAATTTACCGATGAAGGAAAAATTTCTAGTACAAATTGGCCTTTGTGGCACGGACTTGAATTGCAAGCAAGCTCTGAGGGTATAAAAGTTAAAGGAACTTCTCCACTCGCACAGCAAATTTTGATTATTCCTGCGGGTAAACTACAGTATCCTGTAACGCACAATGACTATGGTGGGCCTAAAAATAAGGAGCAAAATGTTGTTGGAGAATTGTTAATTTTACCAGCAGAAATTGGCGTTTGGGATGGAAGTATCATAAAAACTATTTCAGGAGGCAATCAGATTGAACAAGCTTTAATATCTAAAGATGGTCGATGGAAACATGGTCGTTATGATGTTATTTTGTCGGGAGGTAGTTTTTCCAATAGAAGAAGTGAATCTCAAAAAGTAGGCGCATTTGATATTAATCTTTCCTTGTTGGCAATGGATATTTTTGCTGTGGCTGCTGGTTCCACTGGTAAAAAACCAATTGATGTAGCTCTTCAACTTAGTTCGGTTTCATTAGATTGCCAAAATGAATTAGCCTTGAATGCTAAGAACACTCTTTCTGCTTTTACTACTTTGATGTCTTGCCTATCTAAACCAGATAATTCAACTAAAATAGCGCAAGCAGTTGGTACAGAAGATAAAGAAATAATTACCGAGGTTTTAAGCAAATTATTTCAATTTCAAGGTAAGGCTTGGGAACAATTTACCAAAAAAGTAGGTAAAGGAGGAGCCAGGGTTATTAATGTATTTGATAAAGGTGCTGCTATCAGTCGAATTGGAATATTCGGAAAATATTTAGATCATGAAAACTTGACTAAAAGATTTTATAGTGGTCAGTTTAATGTTATCGATCCTGCGAATGCAATTCAAGATAAAATAGCATTATCTATTGATACAAATAGTGTGTTCTCTGGCAGATGGGTAGGATACCGATCGGGCGATCAACTGGATAAAGCTTTTACTCTTCGCTTCACTAATTTTGATAAAACATCTGGAGAAATTATTGGTGAAATAACAGATCCTGATAGAAAAATGTATTTTCAAGGGAAAGTATTGGGAACACAACTGAATTTTACAATTACCAAATCAGATACTGGCATTGTGTGGGGAGATATGTTTCCAGATTACCTTAAGGGTACATTTTTCAGTCTTAGCCAAACGGCTAATCCAGGAGTGATGAAAGGAAGATTTAAACGTGATAATTCACTAAAATCCATAGAAGGAGATGTATATTTACTGTTACCTTATTCTAGTACAAAAATAAAGTCAACTGAAAAATGGGGAGCAATCGCGTCTGCTTCTAGTCAAGAATTAGGATGGTCTTGGGACTCTCTTACTCGTGAAGAAAGCGAGATAAGAGCCTTAGAGAATTGTCAAAAGCGTTTTCGCTCTTGTAGGAGTCTAGTGTCTTTCAATAATTGTGCAGCTTATGCAGGTGGTGAGCTGTTTGCAAGTGCTAATTCAGCCGGATATTGGGGTACTAGCGATTCTCTTGAGGCCGCAAAAAACGCAGCTTTACAAGGATGTCAAACACAGGGAATTTGCAAAATTATAACAGCTTTCTGCTCAGATGGTCGAGGTACTAATTAGAATAAATTTCAAAAAATAGCTCTCCAATTTCCCCAAACCTGCCCTCAAAAATCATAGAGTGTCACGATCACCCTGGGGAGTTTCTTCATATTTTTAGTCAATTAAATCTCCTGCTTCTAATTCTTGCCATTCTCTATCTTCCTGGTAATGCTGCAACATTACCTCAGCTTGTTTTGCTAGAATGTTTCGCCTCTCTTCTAACGGCAATTGCATAAATTATGTGCGAGTGGGATAGTCGGGTAGTGTTGGTATTTCTAAATCTATATCGGTCTGCAACTTGGGAATTTGACGATCGCAAATCAATGCTTCTATTCGATCGCCCTCAGCTTCCTCCGCTGCAATGTCAGCATCAATTTCCTCTCGATTAGCATGGTAATAAGTCAAAGCTGCATAGACTTGGGTGAGAGTTAAATGCCCGATGCGATCGGCAATTTCTTCTGCACTCAAACTTTGCTTGTACAAAATAGCAATGCGCCGGACTGTAACACCCGTTCCGGCAATAATTGGACAGCCACCATGTATGTCAGGCTGACGGCTAATTAGAGTTCCTATATCGGTGATAGTTGACAAGATTTTTTCCTCCCTATTCCGATCGCTCTTTTATCTAGGATAACACTGTCACAGCAAGTGCGATCGCTCTTCCTTAAGTCAAGTGCGATCGCCCTTATCCCATCCCCATTAACTCTCTTTCGTATGCGATCGCCAAAAAGTGAGCTCGCCCTTATTCCCAAAAGTGCGATCGCCCTTTCCATGCTCATGCTCTTGATTCGGCGGCAGGAATAACTTCAATCAGTCCCGTATGAAAAGCTGTATCGTAGGTAATAACTGGTAAATTTTCGAGTTCAGCTTGTGCCATAATCATCCGGTCAAACGGATCGCGGTGGGCAATAGGCAGGCTGCCAGCGCGAAGGGCATGGACTGAAGTTATAGCTAGTTCGATAAATTGCGATCGGTGGAGGATTTGCGAATATTCCCCGACAATCTGTTTGGCTTCGGGAAGTTTACCGATGCGATATTTGGTGACTATTTCCCAGGCTGAAACAGTGCTGACAATGATATTAAAATCCGGGTTGCGAATGATGTCGCGGCATTTGGCATTGAGCTTGGGGTCGTCAAAGAGCCACCACAACAGGATATGGGTGTCAATGAGATAGCTTATTCCCATTGTTCGAGTTCCTCGAATGGTAGGGGCTCAAAAAAAGTATCACCCAGTTTTCCTGTCAGTAAACCAGGCGTGCGAGGCTGTGGCTGTTCTCGTCCTAATCCGAGGCGAAAGTAGTGAATCAAGTCATAGATTTCTGCAAGTTTGTCTTCGGGAATGTCTTGTAGTTCTTGAACAATCTTCTCAATTAGCATAAATCAAACACTCCGATAGTTGCTGGTTAATCGATCGAGCTACTGCGATCGCCCTTAATAAGTAACTACTGATACTCTACTACAGCCGGACGAATTTTTTTGATTTCGGCTCCCAGTGTTGGGTTAAAATTAGCCAACCAAATATCACCCCGTTTAGGAGAAGGAGAGTTAGCAGTCAATTAAATCTCCTGCTTTTAATTCTTGCCATTCTCTATCTTCCTGATAATGTGGCAACATTGCCTCAGCTTGTTTTGCCAGAATATTTCGCCTCTCTTCAAGCGGCAATTGCATAAATTCTCGGCGGCTGGGATAGTCGGCTAGTGTTGGTATTTCCAAACCTATATCAATATCTAATGGCTGTGCTTTACCTTCCAAAATTTATTGTTTGGCGCGTTTTGCAGCCACAATCAGCGATTGTTCTGTATTCTGAAAAGATACATTCCACTGTTCTTCATCCCTCAAGTCTTCAAGATATTCTCGCAAATGTTCAACGACTCTATCTTGCAGAGTTTCCGGCAAAGATTCCATGATTTTGACCAAAGTGGCGCTCCTCTTCGAGGGCTTCGCTAACGCCCTTGATGACATCAGCCAATCCTCCTAGTAAATCAAGTTTTTATTTAGCATATTTGATGAGCTTATTCTCAATTGTAAGGGCGATCGCCCGCCCGGCCCCACCAATACCCCCAGACTTGCTACCCTAAAGATAGTTAGATTTAACTCACGCCCAGAGCAGCATTCTCAAGAACAGGCTCTCCGGCCTGTTCCACAAAGAGTCAATTTTCTTCTTGTGGGGTGGGCTTATAGCCCGCCCTAAAGGGATGATTGCAACTGGTGCAATATCTCAGATTTAATCAAAATCAACCCAAGCAATTATGAGCGGTACTGTTACATCCCCCAACAACCTCAACCAGCAGCGGCCACTCGCCACGCCATCCGCTGACACTTCGAGTTCCCTGCTGGGCGACTTCATCCAAGAAACACTAGCCTTAACCAAACGCCTGTTTATTCAATTGCAGCGCCGCCCCTCGACGCTAGTTGCAGGAATTATTCAGCCGCTGATGTGGTTGGTTTTATTCGGAGCTCTGTTTAAAAATGCACCCGCCGGCTTGTTCGGCGAAAGCCAGAATTACGGACAATTTCTCGGCGCTGGCGTGATTGTTTTTACTGCATTTGCAGGGGCGCTGAATGCCGGTTTGCCGATTATGTTCGATCGCGAATTCGGATTTCTCAACCGCCTGTTAGTCGCGCCCCTAGCTTCCAGATTCTCGATCGTCCTAGCTTCGGCGATTTTCATCGTCACCCTCAGCTTTATCCAAACAGGCGCAATCGTTACGGCGGGCGCGTTTTTGGGTTCGGGATTCCCCGGACTTGCCGGACTCGGGGCGATCGCCCTAATAGTCCTGCTGTTAGTTTTGGGAGTCACCGGCATCAGTCTCGGTTTAGCCTTCGCCCTCCCCGGCCACGTAGAATTAATCGCAGTTATTTTTGTTACCAACTTGCCCCTATTATTTGCCAGCACCGCCCTCGCGCCGCTGTCATTTATGCCAGAGTGGCTGCAAGTTGTAGTGACTCTCAATCCTCTGAGTTACGCGATCGAACCCATCCGCTATTTGTACCTGCACAGCGATTGGTCGCTAGCTAGCGTCGTCATGCACGCTCCTTGGGGTAATGTTACCTTTGGAGGAGCGCTGTTAGTCTTGCTAGCCTTTGATGTCGTAGCGCTGCTGAGCATTCAACCCCTGCTGCGCCGCCGGTTTGCTTAGGGCGATCGATTTTTGTGGGGTGGGCACGCGAGCCCGCCCTCGACTAGCTTTTGAGTGGTACAATATTTAGCCACAAGTCAGCATATTGTTGAGATACAATTGTTTTTTTCAAGGTTAAACTAATAAATTATGAAAGCCAAAACTTCTAAATCAGGCAAATTGATCGTTCGGATTGCCGCCAGCGCGATCGCCACCTGTGCTATTTTATCGCCTCAAGCAACCTTCGCTCAAGCCAGCAATTTAAATAATAATAACGCCCAACCCCTGCAAGACTTTCAAACTCAAGACAACAGCGACCCATTTTCCGGCCGCAGCAGCGGCAGCGGAATATTTGATTTAATTCACAGATCCCGATTGGGAGGCGGCCGCAGCATGGAAGAATTCAATACCGAACAGCGCCAAAATTTGAACGATGCCGCCGCAGAATTTCGCAACAAACAGCGCCAACTACTCGAAAAACAAGCAATACCTGCACAAGGGGCGATCGCACCTACAGAAATTACCGCCCCCGCCCCTTAAATTGATTTCTTAGATAATTCGGCGGTATCAACCGCCGAGTTTTAATCTTAATTTCTTAGTCCGCGGAGGCGGACTTCGTTAGTGTAGCAGCGGTTTCAACCGCCAAGTTTTAATCTTAATTTCTTAGTCCGCGGAGGCGGACTTCGTTTATGTAGCAGCGGTTTCAACCGCCGAAATTAATCTTAATTTCTTAGTCCCCCTCTGCTCGGACTTCGTTAGTGTAGCAGCGGTTTCAACCGCCGAAATTAGTCGTTCTAGCAGCGGTTTCAACCGCCCAAATTAATCTTAATTAACAAATCCCCCAAACACCGCCATACCGTAATACTTCCAAGGAACCGCCACAGTCTCAAATCCCGCATTTGCCAGCATTTCCAACTGTGCCGCAAGTGTAGCTAGGCGATCGGGATTAGAATACCCGTAAGAAACACTCGTCCCCACCTTTGCCCGAATTTCTGCTAAAGTTTCCCCCTGACTCAGCGCCCAATCTTCCCGCGCCGCTCCATAAATATCCTTCATTGCTGCCGATTCTGCCACCACAGGATCGGCATTCCAAAAACAGCCGCCAGCATTTAAACTTTCCCGAATTCGTTGAAACAATTTCAGCTTCATCTCATCCTCAAGATGGTGAATTGCCAGAGACGAAATGCCAGCATTAAACTTATCGCCCAAACCTGAAAAACTTGGATTGTTCGCCCATTCTCCAAAATCCAATTCTATGCCAGTCCACCGGGCTGAATATCCTGCTGCCTCTATTTTGGCGCGGGCAAAATCCAGCATTCGCGGCGAATAATCCACAGCAACAATTTCCGCAGACTCGTAGCGTTGCAGAACTTTTAAACTCAGTTCGCCCGTACCGCAGCCGAGTTCTAAAATCCGCTGGTTTGTGTTAGCAATGCAGGCTACTAATACATCCAGCATTTCGTCATATTTCGGTAAAAGCCGCCGAATGCCAGTATCAAAATCCGCAGTATTGACGAAAACTTCTCCCGGAAAAATTTCGTTGTTCGCAGTTGAGACAGTAGAGTCAGAATTCACGATCGCCAACCATAGACTACAATTGCTATCCTAACCGAGATAGAACAAAAAATGCGCGAAGCAGCGAGCACCTGTAATTCACTCAACAGAAAACCACTATCAAGTTATGCGTATTCTTACGGATAAGCGAAACACTCGTGGTAAACAATAACTAACCATCCTTTGCACTATCCTGTCTGGCTTTACCCTGACGCCAGCAAAACACTCTGAACAAGCAGTGTTATGTTAGTAGTGCATAAAATCAAATCAAGCTTAAACCTCACAGTTGAGGATACCATGCGCCAGTTGATTTCTCGCATTCCGGCTGCCATCAGCCAATTAATTTACAAGCGAATTCTCCTTGCGGTGACAATTTTATTTTGTGTAGGTGTCGGAGTAGCGATGGCAAATATGTCTCGTCTTTCCTCCACCCTCATCGAATCGCAAGCCCTCCAAAATGCCACCCTCTACGCCCAAGCTATTAAAGAAGCCCGCACCCTTTACAGTTCCGATGTTGTCAATCCTCTAAACACCGCTAAAGCGATTAACTTTACCCACGACTACAACCCGACAAAAACAACAGTTCCCGTACCCGCTACTTTCTTAATAGAACTAGGCAACCACATCGCCAACAAAAATCCCGAAGTCTCAGTTCGTCTCTACAGCAACTACCCGTTTCCCTGGCGGCGAAAAGAAGGTGGTGCCCGAGACGATTTTGAACGTCAAGCTATTACCTACTTGACCAAAAATCCGACAGATAAATTTTCTCGAATAGAGGATTTTCGCGGCAGGCCAGCATTTCGATATGCCGAGGCAGACATTCTAACTTCTAGCTGTGTCAACTGTCACAATACTCACATTTACAGTCCTAAAACTGATTGGAAAGTAGGAGATGTCCGGGGGATATTAGAAATTACTCAACCCTTGGAAACCATCACTAAAAAAACTCACAGCGGACTTAAAGACCTGTTTTTACTGTTAGCAGGGATTTCAACTTTAGGCATCGCCGGATTAACTTTGTCTATCAGCAGGTTGCGCCAAAATGCTAAACAATTAGAAAATCGCGTCAGGGAACGCACGGCACAATTGCAAGAAACTAATGTAGAATTGTTGAAAGAACAGGAAAAGTGCGATCGCCTGCTGCTCAATATTTTACCCGAATCCATTGCAGCTAAGTTAAAAGACGGTCAAAGCAGTATCGCTGACGGCTTCGCAGAAGTCACGATTTTGTTTGCAGATATCGTAGGCTTTACCGTACTTTCAGCACAAATATCTCCCGAAGAATTGCTCGTTTTTCTCAACGAGATTTTTTCGGCCTTCGATGGTTTAACGGAAAAGTACGGCTTGGAAAAAATCAAAACAATTGGAGATGCTTACATGGTAGTCGGAGGTTTGCCAAATCCCAGCACCAACCACGCCGAAAAGATTGCGGAAATGGCCTTAGATATGCAAGAGGAACTAGCAAAATTTAATGCCAAACATCAGGCAGGAATTAACATTCGCATCGGCATCAATACCGGGCCTGCCATTGCGGGGGTTATTGGCACCAAAAAATTCATTTACGACCTCTGGGGCGATGCCGTCAATACAGCAGCCCGCATGGAATCCCACGGGATTGCCGGCGCGATTCAAGTCACGCAATCAACTTACAATATTTTGCAAAACAAGTATCTGTTTGAAAACAGAGGAGTTATCCACATCAAAGGCAAAGGCGATATGAATACTTATCTGCTGGCAGGCAGGTTAGTCAGCGCAGTTTCAGTTTAATTTGTTTATTATATTATTCAGGGGCCTGCTAGTCGTAAGCGAATACGCGATTGATAATAAGACGCTTGCGGTTGAAACCGCTTCTATACAAGCAAAACCCATGCCAAGCGGGCGATTAAAATTACGTTATCTGTTTCATTCAGTCCGCGTCGGCGGACGAAAGTTTGTCTAAACCTGGTTTCAACCGCCGTCTTATCTCTCAGATTTTTTAGGAAAAACTGGGTTTGTTTTTCTATATCCTAAATTAGCCATTTGCAGCATAGTAAATTTTATGTCAGCGCGCATTTTATCATTTTTGGGCTTTTTCAAATCTCGTTTGTCTCGGCAAATAGCTTTGTGGGTATTTGCTAGCATTCTTGTCATAGAGGGAATTATTTTAGTCCCCTCTTATTTTCGGCGCGAAAATGAACTTTTAACTCAACTGGAACAGCTATCTCGGACAACTGTTGATTCCCTCGAATTTTTGCTAGCACAAGATGTTTCCGATCGCACTTTGTTTCAAGAAGAAGTAAAAAATATTACTAAGGATTCTCAAGTAGTCTTAGGACTATCTATTTATCAAGCTAACGGTGAATTAATATATACACTTGGCGAACAGCCTCAAATCAGTTTAAATGAACGGAAAATTGCTCGTATAGTTCACAAGCACAATTTCGATAGCAATCGCTACGATGTGGCTTGGACTGAGCGACATTTGGGAGGCGATTACATCTTAATTGTTCGCCACGATGCTTCCACCGTTCAACCGGAACTTTACGCATTTATCGGGCGAATTGCCATTCTGGTCATCATTATATCAGCCTTTGTAACTTCTGTGACTATGTTTTTTTTAGGGGTGACAGTAATCGCACCAATCTTGAGATTGCGCGATGACTTGCTCGCTGCCGGAGACGCTTTGAGCAAAGATCGAGAAAAACCCGATTTCTACTCTCTGTCTGTCAAGCGCGATGACGAATTGGGAGAATTGATGGTCGCATTCAATCAAATGTTTCACCGAGTATACAAGGAAATCGCACAGCGGAAACAAGCTGAGGAAATATTGCGCGCCGAACAAGAAAAGTCGGAACGTTTACTGCTAAATATTTTACCCGTAATGATTGCCGATCGCCTAAAACAAGGCCAGATAAATATTGCGGACGGATTTGCCGAGGTGACGGTACTGTTTGCCGATATTGTGGGCTTTACCGAAATATCCTCCCGCACGTCTCCTGAAGAATTAGTCAAATTGCTTAACAAAATATTTTCATCTTTCGATAGCTTGAGCGAGCAATACGGCTTAGAAAAAATTAAGACGATCGGCGACAATTATATGGTAGCAGGCGGTTTGCCGCTGCCCTGTACAAATCATGCAGAATCTATTGCCGAAATGGCCCTAGAAATGCAGCAAGAAATTATGAAATTCCGCGACGAATGCGGTAAACCTCTTAATATCCGCATTGGCATCAATACTGGGCCTGTTGTGGCAGGTGTCATCGGTACTAAAAAGTTTATTTACGATTTGTGGGGAGATGCTGTGAATACGGCAAGCCGCATGGAGTCTCAGGGACTTCCTGGTAAAATTCAAGTTAGCAGCTCAACTTATAAGTTGCTGTGCGATAAGTATTTGTTGGAAAAGCGCGGTAAAATTAATGTTAAAGGTAAAGGGGCAATGACGACTTATTTGCTTAAGGGCAGAAAATTGTAACTGTCGCCTGCAGGCGGTATGGCTGGAAAGTTGCAGCCCAGATATTTCCAACAAACTAATTTTTTTTAACGAACCGCGAAGACGCAAAGGACGCTAAGGAAGAGAAGAAGAGGGAAGAAGGAATAAAAAGTTTATAAGTGAGTGAAAGTTGCTATATTACAAGGGGAGTTGATGTTAGTTAGATGGGTAAATATGACGGCTAATCAGGAGCATATTTCTTCGAGTTCACCGATTTGGCAGCCCTTCACGCAAATGAAAACTGCTCCTGCGCCGCTGAAGGTAATTCGCGGTAAAGGAGCGCTGCTGGAATTAGAAGACGGGCGGCAAATTCTCGACTGTATTTCTAGTTGGTGGGTGACGATTCACGGGCACAGTCATCCGGTTCTTGCTGAGGCTCTTTACGCACAAGCTCAAAAGTTGGAACACGTAATTTTTGCGGGATTTACTCACGAACCAGCCCAGAAACTTGCTGATAAATTGATAAGTCACACGCCTGATTCTTTGACGCGAATCTTTTTTTCGGATAACGGTTCGACTGCTGTTGAAGTTGCTCTGAAAATGGCTTTTCAATATTGGCTAAATGTCGGAGAAACTAACCGCACTAGCTTTATTAGTTTTGAGGGAGGTTATCACGGCGATACTGTGGGCGCGATGTCTGCTGGCAGAAGTTCGCTGTGGTGGGAGCCTTTTGCGCCTTTAATGTTTCCTGGGGATGTTGTGCCTTTTCCGGCGACTTTTGACGGGGATGCGGAGGTGGAAAGCAAGGAGGCGGAGAGTTTGGAGAAGTTGGAGTTTTTGTTGCAGCAGGGCGGCTGTGCGGGAATTTTTATTGAGCCTTTGGTGCAAGGTGCTGGGGGAATGCGAATGTGCCGCCCTGAGTTTTTGCGGGCGATCGCACAAATGGCCCGCCAGTTTAATGTATTGTTGATTTACGATGAAGTGATGACTGGTTTTGGCCGCACGGGCGAACTGTTTGCCTCGGTTAAATCGGGAACTGCACCGGATATCATGTGTTTGTCTAAGGGATTGTCTGGCGGCTGTTTGCCACTTTCTGTCACAATGGCTTCGGAGGATATTTATCAAGCTTTCTGGCGAGATGAATCGGACAAAGCTTTTTATCACGGTCATTCTTACACCGGAAATCCTTTAGCTTGTGCGGTGGGTGTAGCATCCTTGGAGCTTTTGGAGCAAAACCCAAATGTGTATCAAGGGATGGAAAAACTGCACCGCAAATACCTGAATCAATGGCTGATAAATCATCCTAAACTCGAACGGATTCGGACTTGCGGCACCATTGCAGCAATGGATGTCAAAACCGAAAGCAGTTCCGGTTATTTTAATGACATCGCTCCTATGTTGAAAGCCAGATTTCTCGAAGCGGGTTTTTTGCTCCGCCCCTTGGGAAATACGCTTTACTTGATGCCTCCCTACTGCATTTCTCCCGATGAATTAGAATCGATTTATCGGGAGATTCGTCAGGTTTTGGATACTTTGTAAACTCTTTAATTTTAGTGATGAATTTACCCAATTGGAACGATTTGGCTGACGACGCGCTGGCGGGCAAATGTATCTCTCGCGAGCAATCTTTAGCCGTATTGCGCGCGCCGGATGAGGTTTTGCTGGAACAACTAAACGCAGCTTATCGGGTGCGCCGCCATTACTG
The DNA here is from genome assembly GCF_963890365.1 of Tychonema sp. LEGE 07196. NCBI lineage: Bacteria > Bacillati > Cyanobacteriota > Cyanophyceae > Oscillatoriales > Microcoleaceae > Tychonema > Tychonema sp. LEGE 07196. Next base: position 117,170 of record NZ_CAWPRX010000017.1, read on the forward strand.
GGGAAACCGCGTCAGATTGCACTATTTGCTAAACGCTCAAAGTGGCCTTTGTCCTGAAGATTGCCATTATTGTTCTCAGTCCAAAATCTCGACTGCAGAAATAGAAAAATATCCGCTTTTAGCTAAGGAAAAAATTCTGGAGGCGGCCGGGCGCGCGGCAGATTTAAAAGCTGGTACGTTTTGTTTGGTAATTTCTGGCCGCCAACCCAACGCATCTACTTTCGATCGCGTTTTGGATGCTGTCGAGACTGTGAAGGCAAATTACAACCTAAAAATCTGCGCTTGTTTGGGGTTGTTGAGCGAGGAACAAACTCACCGTTTGGCTAAAGCTGGAGTCGATCGCGTAAATCACAATCTCAATACTTCCGAATCATATCACACGGACATCTGCACAACTCACACTTTTGGCGATCGGGTCGAAACCGTCGAACACGTAAAAGCAGCGGGAATCACCACTTGTTCCGGCGGCATTTTGGGGATGGGCGAATCGGATGATGATGCGATAGACTTAGCGCTTTCCCTGCGAAAATTGGGCGTTACTAGCGTACCCGTCAACTTTTTCATTCCGATTCCCGGTACGCCCTTTGCAGGTTTAAACACATTAAATCCCCGCCAATGTTTGCGAATTCTCTGTATGTTCCGATTTTTGCTTCCCAGCCAAGAAATTCGGATTGCTGGGGGACGCGAAGTGCATTTGCGTTCCTTGCAACCCCTGGGACTCTACGCAGCTAATTCTATTTTTGTGGGCGATTATCTGACTACTCCCGGACAAGCTGCACATCAAGATTGGGATATGATTCGAGATGCAGGATTTGCGATCGAATCTCCCGAAGGTTCTCTCTTAGAAGTTGATTCAGCAGTTACCAAATCCGCACAAAAAACCCTGGTTGTTTAACTATTATAGCAGTTTTCAATCGGATGAAATAGAGTAGGAAATGGTAGATTAAATAGAATAGGACACGGCAGTGCCGTGTCTCTACGGTTGAGATTCTTCAATCTCGAATCTAAAATCCTACAAGAGGGGGAAATTGTGGACAAACGCGAAGAAATTACGATCGCAGAATACCAAGCAACCGCCGAATCTTTCCTGCAAGGAACATGGCATCACGACGTATCCCAAAATCGATCCGCACTCACCGCTGCCATGCCCCGCAATCCCGGTAAAATCCTCGATATAGGATGCGGCCCAGGACGAGATTTAGTCGCGTTTAAAAGCCAAGGACACACAGTTGTAGGCTTAGATGCAACTCCGGCTTTTGTAGAAATAGCAAAAAAGTTATCCGGCTGCGAAGTTTGGCAGCAATCCTTTCTAAATCTCGACTTACCAAAGGCCGAATTTGACGGTATTTTTGCCAATGCTTCCCTGATTCACGTTCCCAGCGACAAAATGGTAAAAGTGCTCGAAAATTTGCACAAAGCCTTAGTTGCGGGCGGTGCAATTGTCATGTCAATGTGCCGGGGAAATTGGGAAGGCTACGACGAGCGACCGACCGGAAAACGCTACACTGCAGGATGGGAATACGAAACTTTAGCACCTTGTTTAGAACAAGCAGGATTTGCAATTGTCAGCCACTACTACCGCCCCCCCGGCTTACCGCGCGAAGCTCAATCTTGGGTAGTAATCGTTGGTAAGAAGGAAGAAGGAAGAAGGAAGAAGGAAGAAGGAAGAATGATTTAGTGATTTAATGAACAAATCAGAAATGATCGACTGCTTGTGTTTCAAAAATAGATAAATCTCCATTCATACCAAACAATTTTGAAATTATTTGCTTTGAATCTAAAGTTGATTTATCAATTGACAATTTTTACGATGGAACTAATGAAAAACAGCAAAATCATTTTGGTGATTGCTGTATAATAAAAAATGTTGTGAATTTAAGGTAATAAATAATGACAGAGAAATTCCATGTTTTTTTAGCAGGTGCTAGCCGAGGTGTTGGCTTAGAAATCGCAAAATGTCTCATAGCACAAAAGATGCAAGTAACTGCACTTTTGCGATCGCCCAACCACCGCACCGAATTAGAAACAATGGGCATCAAAGTCGTGACTGGCGACGCTTTGGACGCAGCGGCTGTGGAAGCTGCAATGGCTGGAGGCGAACCAATTCATGCTGCAATCAGCACCGTTGGCGGCTTGCCCAAGGATGGGGAAAGAGCCGATTATTTGGGCAACAAAAACTTGATTGATGCGGCTGTCAAAGCAGGCGTGCAAAAGTTTATTTTAGTTTCATCCATCGGCAGCGGTAACACTGCCGCTGCTTTGCCGCCGCAAGCTTTAGAAACTTTGCGCCCGGTGTTAATTGAAAAGGAAAAAGCGGAAAATCATTTGATAGCAAGCGGGATGATTTATACTGTGATTCGTCCGGGCGGATTGAAATCGGAACCGGCGACGGGGAACGGTGTTTTAACGGAAGATTGTCGGGTGGCGGGAACGATTCACCGGGCGGATGTAGCGGATTTAGTTTGTCGGTGTTTAGTTTCTGATGCTGCTAACAATAAGGTTTTGTCGGCGGTAGACAAGCAAATGGTTTACGGCAATTTAGAATATGAGGTATTAGGTTTGAAATAAAAAGGCTATTAGTTGGTAATGCGGACTTTAGTCCGCAAATTGGAGCGGATTAAAGTCCGCACGCGCGATCGAACTGTTTTTGCGATCGCACGACCGGATATGATATTGTCTACGATCGCCCGAAGGGTTTAATCAACGATCGCCCGTTAGCGAAGCCCTCGAAGAGGATCGCCCAATCCAACACCAAACGCGCGATCGCAAACAATACCACGCTCTCCACCGCACCAACCGCAAACGGCAATAACTCCTGGAAACCAGGTATTTCCCCCGCCTCAAAAGAAAGTCCCGCATCCAACTGTCCAAAAGCCCGCACCAGCCCAAAAGCCAACACCACACCAGATTTAAGGTGCGGGTTAGTATCGCACCGGATAGCGTAGCGGTAGGTAACGCCGAATAAGAAACCGCCCAAAAGCACCATCACTCCTCTGAAGGCAAAATTTAGGTCAACGGCCATTACCTGCAAGCTCGCCAGAGAATCCCACCAACGGGCTAGGATTAAGCTGTTAACCAGGGCGATCGCCCCAAAACCACAAAAACAAGACAAAGCAGCAACAGTCCCTGCTTTCAAAGATTCTACCCGTTCAGCGAAACTAAAATTTGACGAGTCCTTCACAGCGCCCTCATTTCAAAAATGGCTCAAATTGACTTATCATAAGGGTTGAAGTCACTTTGTACAGTTAGTTCAATAAATAGCTATGGATATTTTGTCACTCGGTTGGGTTTCGGTGCTAGTTCTGTTCTCCTTCTCAATTTCAATGGTAATTTGGGGCCGCAACGGTTTCTAGATTCCAGATGCAGACGGCGGTTGGAACCGCGTCTGCACCTAGAAATGCTAGCCTTTTCCGCCCTAGGCATTAACCGCAAATCTATCTCAAGACGGATACAGACTCAACTTTAAAATTCTATGTTGGTAATTGTAGAGTTTATATAAAAAATCATGAACATTGAAAACAGAGTGGAAGCTACAGCTAAGAATATTGAAGGCAAAATCCAAGAAGCTGTGAGCGAAGTTACAGGGGATCAAAAAGATAAATTAGAGGGTCAAGCCAAGCAGGACCAAGCCTCAGCAATGCACCTGAAAGAAGACCTCAAAGATAAAGCAAAAGAGATTGTAGATAGAGCTTAGTCACAGTATTTGCTAAATTTTTCCTGCCTACTCAATCCAGCAAACATATTGTTTGCTGGCTTTTTTTGTTGGCGCAAACTTGTAGGATGGGTGATACCATTTTTCTTTCATATGTGCTATGGATGAAGTCTTACTCCCCCCCTTAATAAGGGGGGGTTGGGGGGGTAATGTTTAGCGCTACTTTATGAAATTGGTATGATATCAAATCCTCTCTTCATCGGAATAGTAAATTCACTGTTGACTGTTGACTGTTGGCTGTTGACTGTTGACAGTGGCGTTGCTTAATCAGGGTATGAAAAAAATAAGTTGAAAATTCAGAAGTTTTGTGGATTCTGGTTTCTATGACTTGCATATTTAGCCTTTCATACCGTAAATCAGCAACGCCTTCCTGACTTATTGCCGTTATTGCATCGGACATGATATCACTCCACGGAGGTGGACTTGCTTTGTATGCGATCGGTTTCAACCGCCGAGTCCCTCAAAATCGCTGCCAATAAAAAAGCTAGGGATTGATATCCCTAGCTCGAAACATAGCACAATTAGTTTTTAGAGTTGGCGCGGGCGATGGCTTTTTCCAAACCCACCTTACCCGCTGCCACCTAAATTAAATCAGCACAATATCAGTCACCGTCAAGCCTGGTTTGCCGTTGAGGTTTGCCAGTGTAACGGCTGGCAGCGCTCCTGAACCGTCAGGGTCGTACAGCAAGCGACCTGTGTTGTCGTTTACGTTCAGTCGATTTTCATAGATCAGGAGTGGTGATTGCCCATTTAGCCCGCCCTGACCGTTGTATTCCCCTTCGTCAATCACTAAGAACTGTTGGGAACCAGGTCGGCTCGGCCCATCCACTGTACCCAAGCCGAAGGCATTGCTATCCAAGACTATTTTGTCTACGCCTGCAGTAAAATCACCGATCTGGTCTGCGTTAGTACCGCTGAAGCCCTCGGTGCCGTTCTGGTAGTAGAAGCTGTCACTGCCGAAGCCGCCAATCAGCGTGTCTGCACCGGGCCCGCCGCCGAGAGAGTCGTTGCCGTCTCCTCCGATCAAATAGTCGTCTCCAAAGCCGCCCAACAGCGTGTCGTTTCCACCACCAGCATTTAAGGTATCGTTCCCGTCAATTCCTGCGGTAACAAGATTGGTGGGGCCGCCGAACAGGATGTCGTCGCCGGAACCGGTAGTAATCGAATCATTGCCGTTGCCGCCGGTGATGAAGTTGCTGCCTAAGTTATCGGTAATCACGTTTGTGGTTGTGATACCGGTAAAGTTGACACCGACAGCGTAGGAGATGGTGTCGTTACCGCCAAACGAGCCAATTAATTTATCGCCCGTGGTGCCAAAAGTGATGCTGTCATTTCCTTCACCGCCGTTCATGAAGTTGGTGACACCGGAGGTGCTGTTGCCAATTAAGAAATCATTGCCCAGGCCGCCGTCGAGACTAATCCGCCCAGTATTACTGGCAGAAGAGGCATCGATCGTATCGTCGCCATCTCCACCGAAGGCTTGAGCAAAGAAGCCACTCAAGGTGTCATTGCCACCGCCACCGATCATTGTGTCAGTCGAAAAAGCTGCAACGATGGTATCGTTGCCCTCGCCGCCGTCGAGCAAGTTCCGACCCGCAAAGCCGGGAAATGAACTCTGCGCGCCTACGCTCGAAAGCACAGTGACCGTCGCAGACGTAATGAAGTCGTCGCCTGCTCCTCCCAAGGCGGTATCCTGCGTGGCAAAAACCCTGATCGTGTCGTTGCCGTCGCCGCCGTCATAGAGGTTTCTGCCGGTGCCAAAGTCGCCGATCGCGCCGTAGAGGGAATCGTTGCCCCCACCGCCGATCAAGGTGGTTTTCTCAATGCCGATCGTGATGACGTTGGAAGCAAACGGGCTTGTTTGGGTAGTGTTGGTAATAACTAAAGTATCGTTGTCAAGATCGCCCGACAAGTAGCTGCTGCTGGCGACACCTGTCAGGGTGTCGTTACCTTTACCGCCGAAGAGACTGTCTCTCTGATTGATACCTACAACCAAGTCGTCGCCTAAGTCGCCCCGCAAGTAGTTGCTGCCTTCATTGCCAGCGAAGCCAATAGCCAAGCCACCGGGTAAAGAAAGGTTGTTGCCACCCCCTGCGATGAAGAAGCCGATCGCGTCATTGCCCTTGCCGCCGTAGAGCGAGTCTCTTCTCTGCGCTCCTCCCAAGATCGTATCCGCGTCCTCATTACCAAATATGAGGTTAGCTTCGACAGTACCTTGCAGGAAGTCTTCTCCCGCACCGCCGTACACGGTAGCGCGGGCTTCAGCAACTATGGTGTCTGAGCCTCCGTCGCCAAACAGCAAGGCGGGAGTGCGCTGGGATCTGATGGAATCTTCGTCTTCGCCGCCGTATATGGTGTCGTTCGGGCCGACGGAAACCAAGGTATCGTTATCGCCTTGACCAAATATTAAACTGCCGCCCAGGGTGGAAGTTCTTACGAAATCCGCTCCGGCTCCGGCGAATATTGTATCGGGGCCCAGTCCGGGAAGGTTTAAATCTAATTGATTAGGATCGTCACTTAAAGTTGTCATACAGCTTCACTCCTCATACTTGTTGGTCATCGCTTTCGCGACTACAGACACTGCCTAGAACACCGAATGTTTGGATGCCGCTGTAGTTTAACCTGTTTGCCAGCCGCAAGTCTAGCCTACTGGCGTTAACCGTGTCTAGACTTTCTCCCTCCCCGACTTTTTGCTTGTAAGCTTTTATTTTCAATGTCTTCACCCTTTAATAATCCTTGTGGGCTGTCTCTGATGCTCACGCTCAAGAAGACGCACCTCATTTTATTAATGTTCCATTCTGGATTTGCGGTCGGGGATCGCCTCCGGGGGAGGAAATTCAAGATTAAGATCGGTCGATCGCTGCGATCGCCAGACAATGAAAAGTCAGGGATTGGTTACTTAGTAACAAGGCTTTGTGGCAATTTCCGGTTTTTCAGGCAGGGCCGTTTTTAAATCAATACGGTTTCATTAAGATCGCTCCTTAGCTTGTTCCCTAGCTTCCGTTCAAAATGGGGTGACAAGAGTTTTCTCTTGCGTCCCCTTTTTTTTGGGGAGTAGGGGTCGAGTAGGGAGTTCTTTGGAAACAAACCCTGTTAACTCAAGCGTATTGGCTTTTAAATAACTGGCTCGGATTGAACTCCGCGCCACTTTGGGGTTTAAAAGTCTACACCCCGTTTGAATTCTACGCCCCGATCGCCGTAGTGTTTGTGACAGTATACCTCGGAGTGTACGCTTGCCAAGTCATGGTCAGCGTGGGGTTTGTGACAGCGCCCGGTGATAATGATTTCAGTATCGCGGGGCTTCTGCAGCAGGGCTTGGACGATCGGCTCTACCGGCAGCAGTTCTAAGTCTACTGTGGGATTGAGTTCGTCGAGAACGATAGTTTTATACTAGCCGCTGGCGATCGCCATTGTAGCAATTTCCCAGCCGCGTTCTGCTTCTATGCAATCTAGCTCTTGCTGTTCCCGCCAAACTATAGCATCTGCGCCGCACCGCTGGCGATCTACTAACTGCGGCTAACTTGGCCGTACCGCTGGCGATCGCCGCCTCTTCTGTTATTTGAGTCTTGTTCGGGGTGGGTACTTGGGATCGCGCGCCTTGAATGTTGAATGTTGCCATTGTGCAGGCGGATCTCAAAAGATTATAGGATAAGTGCTACCACCTGATGTTCAAAAGGGCGATCGATCGAAGGATCTTGAGGGCTAAGACCAGCAGCTCTTGATGATTCCGCTGGTGCTGTACAATTAAAATCTCACCTGGGCTGATATACCTGAAAGCTTATGATTGCAAATGTTTTCCCATTTCGGATTGTTTTGGTGCAAGTTTTAATTATATTTTTGGCGATCGCGATCGAATCGTGGTTTCTGCAAAAACTACTGAAACTAGGCCCCAAAACCAGCGTTGAATATACAGCCATCCTCAATCTCGCTTGCACTTGCGTAGGTTGGTTAGTTTTCTTCGGCATAGAAAGCATTCTTCCCAAAGATTTGCGGGAAGAGCTAATCGGTTATATGTTATTAGGCGGAAATCCGAGTCTTTACCCTACCATAACTATGATTGCCGTCTTATTATTGGCGATCACTTTTTTAGCAAAATGGCAGAGTTTACAAATTATAGAAAACTGGGTTTTAGGTAACAAAAAAGCTTCCAAACCTCAGTTTTTAGGGCCGCCGACTCTCACCCGCCGTCCTCTCAAAAAAACTTTTCAAGTAACTACTCAGTTTGGAGCAGTTTTAATCGCCCATACTGTTAGCAATATCGTTATTTTAACAGTGTTGTTTGTGGAAAGCGTCAATAATTGAAATATATGATGAAGCAATTTTTGGATGTCACTCAGCAACTCACTAAGGTGACGAACAACCTGTGGGAAGCCAATAAAAAAGTTCAAAAGGCGATGATTCCGCCTAGAGTTGTCCACTGGAAAACCCCTTTACTGCTCAGCATCTTTTTAGGTTTGCTGGCAGTGGCGGCAGTCACTGACTGGCAGACAAGAACTCTGATGTTTGATATGAGCTGGTTATTTTTTATACTGTCAATGGGTTTGCTGACCAGCCAAGCACCTTTTGTGATTAAAGGAGTAAGCCTGAGTCCGTGGGTGACAAGCATCTTAATTGGATTGTGGTTGCTGATCAGATTGCCGTCGGACAAGAAGGAAATAGCCTGGATATCCGGGCCGATTATAGCAGTAGTAGTTCTTGCAATAATCAGGGTTTGGAAGAGCGATTCAAAACGGGAAAGTATCAGAGAGTTGATGCGCCCTCAGTTTTTGATGATTACTCTAATTCATGTAACATTTTCCTGTTGGTTTACATTTCATTTTTTAGTTCAAAGTTGGATACAACAGTATCCGAGCATTTTATCGCAGGATTTGAGAAAAAGCGATTATGTGGTGACATTTCAACAGCCAACTATTAATCGTTCCCGAGGAGTTGTCATCCTCAATGCAATGGAGCGATACGTAAAAAATGAAGCCCGCACCAAACCGTGGCCGCAGGTTGAACAAATGTTAATAGATATTGACAATGAGCGATTTTTTCTCAAGAATAAAGCATTAGGAACAATTGGGACAGTCCCAGAAGATGGTAGCTGGGATGTCAAAACTTCGATCGTTCAAGGACAGTCGCGCTATCAGTTAGAGATGCAAGCAACCTGGATGGGGCTGGTTTTTCGACCGGAAATATATTCGTTTACCAAGTCTTGCGAGGTGTTCGATACAGCCAATCGGGCGACTGTAACCTGCGACGCTATCAAACGCTCAAAACCCGGACTCAAAAAAGATGGAACTGCGGTAGACAGTCAGGTTTGATCCGGTCTCTGGCGGTTGGGAGATGGGGAGATTGGCCCGCAAGCCGAAGCTTCGCTTCGGGATCATCTGGTGTTTTGCGTTTAATTATAGTGCGAGCTTAAGAACTCGCACTATAATTAAAAAAATGCTTTTTACAAAAATGAGATGCTCCCAAGCCTTCTTCCTTCTTCCTGATGACGTTGGACGGAAAGCTCGCGGGCGACAGGACTAATGACTAATGACTAATGACTAATGACGGCAGGAGGGCGGGCACGCACCCTCCACCGCCCCTACTGACTTCTTCCTTCTTCCTTCTTCCTTCTTCCATCTTTCTTCTTCCTTCTTCCATCTTCCTTCTTCCATCTTCCATCTTCCATCTTCCTTCTTCCATCTTCCTTCAACTAAAATATGACGAAAGTTTCCAGCGGGTTTATAACTAGATGAATTTGAGAAGAATATTGACAGTCGCAATTAATGTATTTTGGGAAGTAATTCGCGATCGCATCCTTTACATAATTATTATTTTTGCTCTGTTGATGGGAGCAGCGGTACGCTTGATACCCGAATTGGCCGCGACAACCGAGAAGAAAATTATCTTAGATATCGGTTTGGCTGGTATGAGCATTCTCGGTCTAATTGCCACAGTGTTTGTGGCTACCGAACTGGTCAACAAAGAAATTGAAAAGCGGACTGTTTACCTGTTAGTTGCTAAACCGATAAGTCGGGCTGAGTTAATTGTAGGCAAGCACTTAGGGCTGTCGGCGGTGCTATTTGTGCTTGTAGCGGCCATGACTGTTGTCTATCTGGTTATTTTGAGTTTTAGCCGGATTCCTTACCCTTTGGAAAGCATTTTAATTGCTTCGCTGTTTATTTGGTTTGAGCTGTGTCTCATGGCTGGTGTCGGGATTTTATTTGGGGTATTTAGCAGTTCGCTGCTGGCAGCTTTACTGACATTTGGCGTTTATTTGATGGGACATTCGACGCGGGATTTGGTGGCTGTGGGTAAGTTAACTAAAAATCCTGGCATTGAACAATTGATGATGGGACTTTATCTGGTTTTGCCGGATTTAGCCAGATTCAATTTAAAAAATGATGCTGTTTACGGACAAGTTCCTTACTTGGCGGGTTTGATTACAGATGCTGGCTACGGTTTGCTGTATGTGGTGGTGCTGCTGTCAGTTGCGATCGCCATATTTTCCCGCCGAGAATTTTAAAACGCGCATTGGACACCGCCGAGGCAATAGTTTGTACTGAGGACTAAAGTCCTGACTACAAACCTATTTTACGCTCGTATTAGCGCGCTAAAATATAGAGAAGGTTGTCGATCGCCCATCTCGACTAAAACTCAAATTTTTATGGGTAAAATGAGGTGACTTATGACTGCTGTAATTCAAAAACCGATATCGCAGCTAAAGATTACTTGGCCCCTGCTGCCCGATGATTTTATCCTACCAGATGACCCTGTAGACGATACAGACCATCCCTTGCTAGCTCACGGTTTGCGCCAGTCTGTAGTGGATTCCCCGGAACTAATCCAAGACGCACTAATAGTTTCTAATTTTGCTTTGTGCGCGGCTGTGGACGATCGCACTATTTGCAAAGCCCCAGACTGGATGTACGTGCGGCCCGTGCAGCCTTGGCCCCACAGCTATCCGCGCCGCAGTTACACGCCTCATACCGAAGGAACAGTTCCCTTTGTAGTGATGGAATTTCTGTCAGCTACTTACGGCGATGAATATTCTGTCGAACACACAGAAGAAATCGGCAAATGGTTTTTTTACGAACAAGTAATCAAAGTTCCTCGCTATGTGATTTTTCGACCGCATACGGGCAGAATAGAAGTTTATGCGCTAGAATCCGATCGTTACGACAATCAAAATCCCGATGAAAACGGGCGTTATTTAATACCTGGATTAAATCTATTTTTGGGAGTTTGGGAGGGAACTCGCGAAGGTAGAACGGGCTCTTGGCTGCGCTGGTGGAATGCGGGAGGAGAGTTACTTTTGTGGCCGGAAGAACGGGCCGAAAACGAACGCCAGCGGGCGGAAAACGAACGCCAGCGGGCCGATCGCCAACAGCAAGACAAAGAGTTAGCCGAGACGCTGCTGGAACAAGAAAGACAGCGAAATCAAGAACTTTTGGCGAGATTGGCAGCCCTCGGTATCGATCCAGAATAGCACGAGAAGGAAGTTCGGCAGCAGATGTAACGGATGTCAAGAAGCGGCAAGAAGGTAACAGATCGCGATCGGCTTTGATATCTTTTTGTTTCGTCTGGTTTCTCGATCCTGTGTTTGTAATGTAACAAAAAGTTGAAATTATGTTAGCTCAAAAATCAGAACAATTAAAAAATATTTTCGCGCAGATGGAACGGGCGCTGATTGCCTACTCTGGCGGCATTGACAGCACTTTGGTGGCAAAAATTGCTTGGGACGTTTTGGGCGATCGCGCTTTGGCAGTTACCGCAGTTTCCCCGTCTCTACTGCCAGAAGATTTAGAAGACGCGCGCATTCAAGCCGCAGAAATTGGCATTGTCCACGAGGAAGTAGAAACTCAGGAAATGGCCAATCCCAATTACACTTCTAACCCAGTTAATCGCTGCTATTTCTGCAAAAGCGAACTGCACGATACTTTGAAACCGCTAGCACTAGAAAAGGGTTATCCTTATGTGGTGGATGGGGTGAATGCAGACGATTTAAAGGATTACCGTCCGGGAATTCAGGCTGCGAAGGAACGCGGCGCGCGATCGCCTTTAGCAGAAGTCGGCATGACTAAATTTGAAGTGCGGCAGTTAGCAAAAGAATTGGGTTTGCCTTGGTGGGACAAACCGGCTCAACCTTGTTTGAGTTCGCGCTTTCCCTACGGCGAAGAAATCACTGTTGCGAAGTTGCAAAGAGTGGGGCGCGCCGAACGGTATTTGCGACAGTTGGGGCTGAAAAATTTGCGGGTGCGATCGGACGGAGATACGGCCCGCATTGAGTTACCCGCCGAGGAAATTAAGGAATTTGTGTTAAAGGCAGATTTGCCTGCATTGGTAGCGGTGTTTCAGGAGTTTGGTTTTGTGTACGCGACTTTGGATTTGGAGGGGTTTCGCAGCGGGAAATTAAATCAGGTTTTGCAACCTGAGCTTTTGGGGGCGAAAGGTTGATTAATTATCCTGAAAAAATGTCACTACAACCGTGTCTTCGTCGCGATCGCATTTAACTTGAAAACGGCGCTGAGGATAAAGCGATTTTAGGCGACTTTCCCACATCTGAGCTAATGCTTGTCCTAAATACAATAAATTTTCACTGCTAGCGTTTTGGGCACCGGGGAGAATGTCATCAACGTGCTGGTGGTTCATCACCTGCTCAATTGCAGCGACATCATTCCCCAGTTCGATTTTCCACTGTTCGTAGATTTGACTGTTAAAGGCTTCGGACAAAAAGATGCCGCCTTCATGTTCGACAAAATCTGGCCAGAATAGTTTTGTGAAAGCTATGGCAATTTCAATATTAGCAGATCCAAAAAGATAATCCCAGAGTGAAAAATCATCGCCGTTGGCTTTTTTCCACTGCTGGAAATCGCTGAGTTTATCTGCATTCAAGGATATTTGTTCGATGAACATAATTTCTAGGGTATTTCATCCAATCTAGCTGGCCTAACTGTTTTCTCAGCTTGCACGTAAATGTCTCCTGCTGAGTTTTGGTTGTGTTTGTATTCAACGGCGTGAGGTGTCGGCACATTTGCATGAGCCCTTCCTGTCAAGTCTACTCGCTTAATTGCCCGTCCACTGTCATCGTATACGATATAGCTGGTAATGTTCTTGCCATCCATGCGGTAGAGTAAGTTTTGGGCACTTACTCCATCTAGAGGAAATCTGCCACTTACCTGGGTTCCGACGGCTATAAGGGTGCTAGCGGGGATGCCAACTGTCCAGTCCACTGGTTTAGACATATATAAGTCCTAAATTACTTTGCGACCTCAGTTTGATATATGTATGGGTGAATAATCTGGGCAACAATATTCGTGACATCGCCCCTGAATTAAAGCAATAGCATAAACTAAAGTAGCAGCAAGAGTAGCAGCAAGAGTAGCAGCAAGTTTTATGAAATTTAAATTTAAATTAATCTCGGCCGTCTTGGCTTTGTTGTTGTCCGCGTACATCCCGTTTCGGGGGTTGGCTAACCCGCAACCTTCGGGGGACACTGTTAGTTCTGCACTCTGGTGGCAAGCTTCGGTTTACAATCAGGTGCAGCAAATTAAAGAGCAGCAATATGAAGGTTGCGTGTGGGGCGATTCTATTTCTTCGGCCCTGGGCGATTCTTTGGGAGAAAAAAACTTTAATTTTGCGATCGGCGGCATGAGCTCTGTTTCGCTGCTAGAACAGCTAAAATTGGTAGTGCCGCAGGGCTTTACCTGCAAAAAATCGATTTTGGCGATCGGCACAAATGATGCTATGTATGGCATTGGCGACGAGCAGTTTGTCAGCAATTTGAAAGAGGCGATCGCAATTATGCGATCGATCGGCAGCAAACAGATTATTCTAATTCCTGCTTTTTATTCAACTCTTGCCGCCAGCCACAATCCTAAATTTGCAGGAACAATTGCTAGAGTTGACGAAATCAATGTTCTCATCAATAAAGTAGCAGCCGAAGAAAATATCACCGTGGAATCTAGCGGCATACAAGCCTTATTTAAGGACAAAGCTCTGAATTCAGATTTAACAATTGATGGCGTTCACCTCAATGCCAAAGGTTTAGATATATACAGAAAAGTTTTGTTAGATATTTTAAATTCTCCCTTAACAACCCGCAGTTTTGACAATATAATATACTTTTCCTAAAAACCCTGTAAAGAGCTTGCCGAATGCCTCCTCCCCAAGCATTGTGGGAGAAGTCTAATAGTTGTAGCTTTTCTCAAAAAGGTGAGAAGTTGAGATTTGCCATTTTTCGATTTGAGAGCGTGTCCGGTTGATTGCTATAACAGAAATGGTTCCTGGATCGCGGTAAATCGATCGGACACGATCTAACGGTTATTTGACGTGATTAGATATCAAGGATTCATGGGCTGAATTTGCTGCGGCTGCATTTGCTGTAGCTGAAGTTGTTGCTGCTGAAGTTGAAGTTGCTGATTTTCAACATTTATTTGTCGCTGTCTGTCTTCAAGTTGCAAGCGTCTGTCTTCAGCTTGCTGCTGTCTGTCTTCAGCTTGCTGCTGTCTGTCTTCACGTTGTATCTGTCTCTCTAGCTGTCTGTCTTCACGTTGTTCTTGTCTGTCTTGACGTTGTTCGCGAATCTGTCTGAGTTGATTTCGCCGCTCGAAATCTCCTCCCAAAAATAAGTTTTGAAAAGCGTTGATAGTTGTTTGAAACCCAGTAAAAACTCCGCTAACAGCGTTGATCCCTGTTGCAACTCCTATCACTGGCTGCAAGAAACTGTTGATATTGTCTCCTACTCTGGTATAGCCCGATCGCGCTACGAGAATCACATCATTGTTGCGGAGAACTGGATTATTGTCAGGATTCAACCCTTGAGCAAAATCCACATCGATAGTGCGGCGAGTAACAGTACCGTTGGAGTTCAAACGCAACAGTTCCACCTTATCTTTTTTCGCCCGCAATTGATTGAAACTGCCTGCAGTGAGCAAAGCTTGGTGCAGGGATGTACTGGGTTTAACCAGTAAAGCTCCAGGCCTGATTACTTCCCCCACAACATTGATGCTAATAGCGTTTGGAGAGAAACTCGTACTTCCAATTTGGGAAACTTCAGTCAAGTCTACAGTAGATGCTGTCGGGATAATTACGCTATCTCCTTCTTGCAGCAAAATATCTTGAGTAGAGTCGCCTTTTTGCAGCAAATCCCACAGATTTACCATGATGGTTTGTTCGTTGCCGCCTTTGACTTGGCGGCGGATTTGTACGCGACGGATATCGGCTTCTGTAGTGATACCGCCGGCAATTTTGAGGGCTCTAGTTATTGTTGGCAAGCCCACAACTGCCCCTTGCTGCTGGTCGATAGATACAAAACTCAACTCTGTTTGTTGGTTGGTCGATCGCACATCCGAAGCAAATACAGTATAAGGCCCTGGCCGGTTCACTTCGCCGACAATTACCACACCAATTGGTTTAGTAATATCAGCGGAAAAATTAGCACTGGCTCTTTGACGGACTTCTTGAGTATTGAGGGCACTTGCTGTCGGTACAAAAATTGTATCGCCATCTCGGATCGTGACATCTTGGCTCAAATTTCCCGTGTCTAAAAAATCCTGCAAATTAACAACAGTAGTAACTTGCTCAGCACCTCCTCTGCGGGAACGGCGAATTTGGACGTTTCGCATATCTCCTGCTGACGTCACACCTTTTGCAAGTTGCAGCATTTCCATCAAAGTCGGAAATTTTACTCCTCCTCCGCTTCCTTCTCTGGCGGGATTAATTTTGTAGGAACCGGGGCGAGTAACTTCACCTGCAATACCTATATTTAGGGGGCGAGCGAGCATCAGAGTCACGGTGACAACGGGAACATTAATGAAGGGTTCGTAGCGCTTGGTAATGACGTTAGCGGCTTGTTGCAGCGTCAATCCTTGAATTGAGACGCTGCCAATGATTGGTAAATTGAGCGTCCCGTCAACTAACACTTGATATTCTTTGCTGAATTCTGGAACGCCGAAGATATCTAAAGCAATGCGATCGCCCGAACCTAAAGTATAAGCTGCTTCTTGTGTCAGCCCACCCGAATTTCCTAGAGGCAAACTCGAACCCGGAGGAGGAGGAGGCGGTACTCTCCGCTGGTTTGGGTTGGCGCTGGGTGCAGGATTTCTGACTGCAGGCAACTGAGCTATACCAGGCAGCGAACTGTTCAGCACCAGGAGGGCTGACAAACTCAGATTTGTAGCGGTTTTAACGGTATGTTTCATCTTTGTTTCCTGGTTGCAGCCTGCCAATGAATGAGAGCAAGTTAGCCCGTTGATTTTAAGTTATTTTCCCTGTTGTCTAGTGTAGCCTCGCTTGGTTACAAAATCCACAGGTGGAATCATAAAATTGTGAGGCAATCGAGAGCGTTTTTTGTAAAGAAACTGTAAAGCCAGCCAACTGTTGTTAGAATTAGGAGCTTATTTGACCAAAATTATTTATACACAACTCAGGATACAAATCAACCTGCTAGAGTGGAGGGGGTAGGCACGGGGAGTAGGGGTCGCACTACCCCCTACAAAAACCCGGTTTCTTTGAAAATAGTGGCTGCTTTCTCGATACATTGATGAAGAAACTGGGTTTTTGAACTGATCCGCGCAAGTCCTGTTGATGTAAAATATTAAATAATTCTCTCTGCAGGACAAAGAACAAGTGTCACTAAAATTGGATAAAGTAATTCCTTGGGGACGCTGCTTGGATGAATACATAGGAATGTTTAGCTTAACATCAACCGATCTCAAGCTAGGAATTCTTGATTGTGCGGGCGGCCCGGCGAGTTTCAATGCCGAAATGACTCGCCAAGGTAAAAAGGTAATTTCTTGCGATCCAGTGTATCAGTTTACGGCGGTGGAAATTGGCGATCGCATCCAAGAAACATATCAAACTGTGATTGAGGGCGTTAAGGCCAATGTAGACGGCTATTTGTGGAACAGTTTTGAATCGCCCTACCAGCTAGGCGAAGTACGGATGAAGGCGATGCAGGAATTTTTAGCAGATTTTCCCTCTGGTTTGGAGCAAGGCCGCTACATGAATGCTGAATTGCCGATTTTGCCTTTCAATGACGGTCAGTTTGATTTAGCTTTGTGCAGCCATTTCTTATTTACTTATTCTCATTTACTTGCGGAAGAGTTTCATTTGCAAGCGATTACAGAAATGTGTCGGGTTGCGAAGGAAGTTCGGGTGTTTCCGCTGTTGCAAAGTTTTAGCGGGGAGGAATCCGAGCATTTAAACCCGATTGTTGCCGAGTTGAAAAACAGAAATTTTCGCGTGGAAATTCAAGAGGCTCCTTATGAGTTTCAAAAAGGTGGAAATAAGATGATGCGAGTTAGGATGTGAATGTAATTTGCGTCTATATAACCATTTGATATCTATTCATAAATCTCCGAAACCGGGTTTCTCTCTATATTTCTCGTCACCCAACCAAAAACTCATAGAAACCCGGTTTCTCGCCTTTTTCGTAAATCTCAGAAACCGGGTTTCTCTCTATATTTATCGTCACCCAACCCAAAAACTCAGAGAAACCCGGTTTCTCGCCTTTTTCGTAAATCTCAAAAACCGGGTTTCTCTCTATATTTCTCGTCACCCAACCCAAAAACTCAG
Organism: Tychonema sp. LEGE 07196; assembly: GCF_963890365.1. NCBI lineage: Bacteria > Bacillati > Cyanobacteriota > Cyanophyceae > Oscillatoriales > Microcoleaceae > Tychonema > Tychonema sp. LEGE 07196. The sequence continues at coordinate 134,433 of NZ_CAWPRX010000017.1, forward strand.
AGAAACCCGGTTTCTCGCCTTTTTCGTAAATCTCAGAAACCGGGTTTCTCTCTATATTTATCGTCACCCAACCCAAAACTCATAGAAACCCGGTTTCTCGCCTTTTTCGTAAATCTCAGAAACCGGGTTTCTCTCTATATTTCTCGTCACCCAACCAAAAACTCATAGAAACCCGGTTTCTCGCCTTTTTCGTAAATCTCAGAAACCGGGTTTCTCTCTATATTTCTCGTCACCCAACCCAAAAACTCATAGAAACCCGGTTTCTCGCCTTTTTCGTAAATCTCAGAAACCGGGTTTCTCTCTATATTTATCGTCACCCAACCAAAAACTCATAGAAACCCGGTTTCTCGCCTTTTTCGTCAAAATATATTTATCGTCACCCCACCCAAAAATTCAAAGATGTCAAATGGGTTCTATACAAATTAAGTTACCGGGCGAAGGAAATTCGCGGCTGTACAAACGATGTCCGCCTCTGCAGACTGGAAGAAGTTACCGGGCGAAGGGAATTCGCGATCGCTTATTTCCCAAAAATTAGATAAGCTAAGCATAAAGTTATGCCTCTTCTTGGGGTTCGCCAAGAGTTCGGGAGTCGTGAATTGGGAAAAGTTCAGAAACGCTGCATCAGCTTCAGATTGAGCTGTACTGGAAAAGTCAATGCGATAGATCATGGTTCCAAAGAAAGTCCGTATTTCTGGTTTTGTCGATCTATAAATTCTTCCAGACTAGAAAATTGGCCCCTATCGAACTCATCAAGTCCGTGTTGAATCCCTTCTAATGCCTCGAAGAAATCGCTTTCATCAAAGCTAAGTCCGAACGCGAGAACAGCTAAGGCAATACTTGTTATATCTTGTCCTGTACTTTCAGCCCGTTGGCGGAGCAGTGCTTCGAGTTTGGGGGGTAAGGTGAGTGTAAGGGTCATAAAAGTTATGATGAATGGTTAACTTTATTTTGTAACTCTATTTTGGCATAGGTAGCCAAAACGATCGCTTCCTAAACTATCTGCCCATTGTTCGGAGGCGATCCTTCGGCCTGTCTTGTCTGGTAATCTTGCAAGGCTGCGAGACTTTGGGCGATCGTTTGTTCTTCGCTGAGGGGTTGAAACTCGTTTGCTGTGTCAATTTCTCCACTAATTCTAATCAAAAACCGCAGAGCTTCATTCACTGCTTCAGAATCGGGAAACATCTCTGCAACATTCGGCGATCAATGAATATTTGCACCACCCAATGTCTGGCGTCCAGATCCAACTCTTCTTACACGCAACTTTCTCAAATCATATTCCGACCGAAGCTCATCGTCCATCGCTGTTTCATCCTTCTTCATAAATTTCTCGCTCCACTCGTATTACTTTTCTAGCGCTAATCAAACGAAGAAAATCAGCTCTTTTTGTATACGACCTGGGGGGGTAACAACCAGCCTGAAACCCAGAGGTGGTGAGGATTGAGCCAATGTGTGCTAAAAAAAGATAGGCAGCATAATTGTTACACGCTTGCCTATCCAAAAAATAATGATACCAACATTTTA